>NZ_PGEM01000203.1 GCF_002934005.1 Cuspidothrix issatschenkoi CHARLIE-1
AACCACTCTAGTAGAGCCAATATTATTAGCTTCCCAGTATTCTTTGGCTGAACTTAAAATATCCAATGCTATTTGTTACTGTGTCGGTTCAGCTTGAGCAAAGATATCAGCATGATCATATATATTTTCCTTGAATCTATGTACACAAAGATGGAAAAAATGCCCAAACCACAATATTTTGAGCATTTTATTTCTTGACCTCATTTACTTGTAGTCTTTTCAAAGAAGGACTTTCTCCGACTAAAATACCACGAGGTCCTTCTATATGATAATTTATTTGATTAATAACACTTTCTTCTAACAGATCATAGATAAAATGATGAGGGTTTTTACGCTTTATTAATTCTAGACCTTGATAATAAACTCCACACGCTGATACATCATTTAAAATCCGGTTGTGAATAATTCTCGTCCATTCTGGTGCTGTTATCATTAATTGAGGGACAACATGAATAAATGCTGTAATTTGTTTTTCTATATCAAAAGATTCCAGAAAATGAATTAAGCTAAACATCACTTCTGGCTGTTGACATTGATCATCTAAAATTAGATGATAGGCAGATAAATTATTTTCATCAGGATTTTCAGCTATTTCAGCTAAAGCATTTTCAAAATTTGTAACTTGTTCTTCTGTTTGCATTAAGCGATTTTCTTGCAAGGTTGCCAATAAATTATTTTGATTCATTGTTTTGTCCCTTATTTCTCAAAAATCCATGGCCAAGTAGATTTATTCCGTTTGATTAATGTTTGCAAACTTTCCCTGATTTCTCTATTATACAAACCTTGACGACGATAAATACAACGTACATCCCAAATTTCTTGTGCTAATACTTCTCTGGATGATAGGTTTAAATTAGGGCGTTTACCGTAAGATATTGTTTGCCGATGACAACCTCCTTTTCCTGGAAGTAGTTGAGGTTGATTATTAATAATCTATTTACTCCTGTTTGGCTATTTCTATTGTTTAGTATTTTGATTATAAAGGAAAATAAGGAATAATTAAATTGTCTGATAGCGTAGCGTGGCGCAAGCCATATCAGGATATCCAAGATTAAAGGATTAACAGGATGTTTTTTAGAAAATATAGGTTGTTGTGAATGATAGAAAATATATTTTCCTCTGAATCATAATTTATAATCATTAACTATTCACAGAAAATCTATAAATTATAATCCTGTAAATTCTTAAATCCTGGTAATCCTGATTTGTGACAACCACAATAAACAATCTCCAAATAGCCAGAAGCCAGGGAATAAATTCCCTGTCTAAAAGCTCAAGTCGGTTTAAACCGACTATTGGAAATGATGGAATATTACATTTATTTTCATCAGGTAAAAAGTTAATCAAATCCTGTACATCCTTACATCCTGGTTATCCTGATTTGTGACAACCACAATAAACAATCTCCAAATAGTGAAAAAGAAAAAGTAACTTTATGATTCATAGATTTATGGTGAGGAAATAAGTTAGTAAAATTGTCAGAATCAGGTGGTTATCGAGCGAAGTCGAGATAATGTCCACCGATTAAAGGATTAACAGGATGATAAAATATAAAATGGGCGATCGCTAATAAAGTCCTATAAATCCTAACATCATCTAGACGATAATTTTAACTATTTTCAAGTATTGTGTTATAATCAATTCAGAATTAGAAGAGTAAAAATATCATGATTTTAGCTGTTAAAAATGCTCTTTCCACAATTGCACCCAAGTTAACTTATGATGTGTTGATTGAAAATCAAGAAGATGGTACGGTTAAAGCTACATTGTTAAGTTTACCAGAATGTCAAGGTTTAGGTGCGAATAAAGAAGAAGCTTTAAATAATCTGATTCAACTTTTTCAAGCCCGAAAACCAGAAATAGTAACTTTAGAAATTAAACCAGATAAAAGAGAACATCCTTGGCTGAAATTTGCAGGGATGCACAAGGATAATCCTCTTTTTACTGAATCACTAGAAGATATAGAAAATGAAGGTAATGCTTGGGATGTGCTAGAGGCATTAACAGGAACTATTGAAGCACCAAGTGATTGGTCAAGTCAACATGATCACTATTTATGTGGTAATCCTAAACATGACAATGAGATCATAGAATGAATCAGGAAGTTCATTAATCAGTGTTATCAAACAGATAATATCAAAGTTGTCAGTGTAGATACACCGCTTCTCATGGGTGCGCTGGAACTTTATCACAGTCGTCAAGATAAAAATTGGGGTTTGACAGATTGTATCTCATTTGTTGTTATGAAAGAACAGGGTTTAATTTATGCAGTAACGGCTGATATTCATTTTGTTCAAGCTGGTTTTGTGGCTTTATTAAGGAAGTCAGAGAATTAATTTACTCTGAGGATTTTCAGGATATTTTTTGTCTGAATCAGGATGTCCAGGATTAAAGGATTAACAGGATGTTTTTGACAATTTATTTATGGTTTTTGTAAATGATAGAAAATATATTTTTTATCTTATAGGACTTACGCAAGATGTAACTGAAACCCTGATTATTTCGTAGGGGTAATTCATGAATTACCCCTACTTTCGCTCTATTTGGCGTAAGTCCTGTCTTAATCAAAATTTATCATCATTAAATATTTACAGAAAATCTATAAACTACAATCCTGTACATCCTCAAATCCTGGTTATCCTGATTCAGACAAGAGAATATATATTTATTATTCACAGAAAATGTATAAATCATAATCCTGTACATCCTAAAATCCTGGTTATCCTGATTTGTGACAACCACAATAAACAATCTCCAAATAGCCAGAAGCCAGGGAATAAATTCCCTGTCTAAAAGCTCAAGTCGGTTTAAACCGACTATTGGGAATGATGGAATATTACATTTATTTTCATCAGATAAAAAGTTAATCAAATCCTGTACATCCTTACATCCTGGTTATCCTGATTCAGACAACCACAATAAACAATCTCCAAATAGGAAGCCAGGGAATAAATTCCCTGTCTAAAAGCTCAAGTCGGTTTAAACCGACTATTGGGAATGATGGAATATTACATTTATTTTCATCAGGTAAAAAGTTAATCAAATCCTGTACATCCTTACATCCTGGTTATCCTGATTTGTGACAACCACAATAAACAATCTTCAAATAGTGAAAATGTAACTTTACCTATTTGTTAATAACTAAAAACTTGAGAGGAATATTATTAGCTTCCCAGTATTCTTTGGCTGAATTTAAAATATCCAATGCTATTTGGTACTGTGTCGGTTCTGCTTGAGCAAAGATATCAGCATGATCATATAATATCACATATCTTTGAGCCGGACACCATGTTAAATCGGTGATACATTCATCAAAAGCATCCCAGTTAGCGCCGAAGTATTGAGGAAATTCCATTGCTTCAGCAGCTTGTTTTAAAAATGTTTGTTTGTTATTGATTTTTTTACCATTAAGATAAAAAACTTTATGATTCATAGATTTATGGTGAGGAAATAGGTTAGTAAAATTGTCTGAATCAGGATGTCCAGGATTTTAGGATTTACAGGATGATAAAATGGACGATTGCTAATAAAATTCTATTAATGACTACTTTAACCGCCATATTTTGATAGTCCCGTCTCTTCTCCCAATACTAGCAAGGGTTTGACCATCGGGGCTGTATGTCAAAAAACTAACCGAGTTAAAATGAGCCGGGAAGGTTTGGAGTAGCTGTCCTGTAATCACATTCCATATCTTGATAGTCCCAGAGTTACTGCCACTAGCAAGCATTTGAGCGTCTGGACTGAATGCTACAGAACGAGCATTAGTAGAGAAGATTTGGATTAACTTTCCTGTAGTTATATTCCATATCTTGATAGTCCCGTCTCTTCTCCCAATACTAGCAAGGGTTTGACTATCGGGGCTGAATACTAGAGAATCAATCCAGCTAGAATCTCCTAGTATAGCCTGAAGTAGTTCATCATTATCTTTATCTGTTTTACTAATATTTGAATTAACCCAGTTAGAATGCCCTGGCAGGTTTTGGAGTAGCTTTCCTGTAGAGACATTTCTTATCTTGATACTGTTATCATCACTTCCAATAGTAGCGATGATTTGAGCATCAGGGCTAAATGCTACGGGATTAACCCAATTAGAATTATGAATAGAGGTTTTGACTAACTTTCCTGTTATTACATTCCATATTTTGATAGTCTTGTCGTCACTCCCACTAACCAGGGTTTGACCATCGGGGCTGTATGCTACGGAATTAACCGAGTCAGAATGACCAGTGAGGGTTTGGAGTAGCTTTCCTGTGCGGGCATTCCACAGTTTGATAGTCTTGTCATCACTCCCACTAGCCAGGGTTTGACCATCGGGGCTGTATGCTACGGAATTAACGCTACCCCAGTTTCTAGAATGACCGGTGAGGGTTTGGAGTAGCTTTCCTGTGCGGGCATTCCACAGTTTGATAGTCTTGTCATCACTCCCACTAGCGAGGGTTTTACCATCAGGGCTGTATGCTACGGAATTAACGCTACCCCAGTTTCTAGAATGACCGGTGAGGGTTTTTTCTAAAGAGATACCACTAGATAAATTTGCAATTACAGATATGGGATCAACTGGAAACACGCCATAACGTTGATAGCCATAGACTTGAGTTCCTATCAGTCCTAATATCGCAATTATTAATAGTTTTCTCAGGTTCGTATTTTTGACAGGAATCGTTGTTTTAGGTGCTGGAATTGTGACAGGTTGACTTTGAGGTTTATAAACTGGCGGTTGTGAAACCTGAGATGGAGTTTGCTGGACTGGTGCTTTACTAATAGATGCTGCAACCTGCCATATCTTGATAGTCTTGTCATGACTCCCACTAGCCAGAGTTTGACCATCAGGGCTGTATGCTACTGACCAAAGCAACTCAGAATGACCAGTGAGGGTTTGCAGTACAGTAGCCTTCCCGTTTTTACATTCCACAGTTTGCAGTAGGTTTCCCGTTTTTACATTCCACAGTTTGATAGTGTTGTCATCACTCCCACTAGCCAGGGTTTGACCATCGGGACTGTATGCTACTGACCTAACCCGGTCAGAATGACCAGTGAGGGTTTGCAGTAGGTTTCCTGTTTTTACATTCCACAGTTTGATAGTCTTGTCCTTACTCCCACCAGCCAGGGTTTGACCATCGGGGCTGTATGCTACTGACCAAACCAAC
>NZ_PGEM01000204.1 GCF_002934005.1 Cuspidothrix issatschenkoi CHARLIE-1
AAAACTTTTTGGTTTACTGGTAACGGCTGTGGTTGTTCCCACTGTGTAACCACTACCCGCTGCTAGGGTTAAAATTACAGTTTCATTGTTTTCAACTGTGGTGTCTGCTTTGGGGTCTATTGTTAGGGTTGCTGTACTTGAACCTGCTGCAAAGGTGATGGTTTTTCCTGTTCCTGGTGTAGCACCTGTATAATCACTGCTATCTGCTGTACCTGTAATACCATAGTTGACGGTGAGGGCGTTAGCTATACCTACATTAGTTCTGGTGAAGGTGTAAACTAAGTTTGTTGCACCATCTTCTTGTACATTACTTGGTGTTGGTGATACTGCTAGGGTAATGCTAGGTTCTAAGACATCAGCAACAGTAATAAGAAATTGTTTTTCATAGGATAGTCCACCCTGGTCAGTGGTTTTGACTCGAATGTTATAACTGTTCTTGGCTTCAAAGTCAAACTCAGCATTAGTTTTTAACTGATTGCCAGAAATACTAAACAAATTATGGTTATTGCTATTTTGTACTGGTACTAGACTATAAGTAAAAGTGTTACCTGTATCTTGGTCTACAGTACCGAAATCACCTACTGCTGTACCAATCTTTTGATTTTCAAGAACACTCGTCTTCTTAAGATTGATGTCAGTGGGTGCCTCATTAACATCAGTAACATTAATGGTAAATTGTTTTTCATAGAATAGTCCACCTTGGTCAGTGGTTCTGACTCTAATGCTATGGCTTTTCTTTTTTTCAAAGTCTAAATCTACCGGATCTTTGGTTTTGAGTTGATTACTGATAATGGTAAATAAATTATTGTCATTGCTACCTGTTCCTGTCACCAAACTATAAGTGAAGGTGTTACCTGTATCTGGGTCTACAGTACCAAAAGAATCTACTAATGTACTTTGGTTAACATTTTCCTTAACTACGTTATTGCGAAGATTTAAGTCCATTGGAGCTTTGTTAGTTGTGAATCTCCATGTTGTTGTTGAGTTGGGAAAACCAGCATAGTTGTTACCAGCTAAGTCCCGAATGGCGGTGTTAGCAATTTGTACATAATAAGGTGTTCCTGATGCTAGATCATTAGTGGGATTAATAGTTAGCTTATTACCACTAATGGTGACATTGCTATTAGTCACTGCAATGGTTTCTACTATAAAATTATCTGATACTTTCTTGATGAAGATGTTGCCTGTACCTTTTTGAATCGCTTCATCAAAGTTCACCACTAAATTGGCATTTCCAGCCACACCTGTAGCATTATCGTCGGGGGTTAAACTGGTAGCTAGTGGAGGTTTTGTGTCTTGTATATCATCATTCGTAATAGTTCCCGTAACACCAGAGGTTGTTCCCACTGTGTAACCACTACCCGCTGCTAGGGTTAAAATTACAGTCTCATTGTTTTCAACGGTGGTATCTGCTGTGGGGTCAATAGTCAGGGTTCTTGTACTACTTCCTGCTGCAAAGGTGATAGTTTTTCCTGCTCCTGGTGTAGCACCTGTATAATCACTGCTATCTGCTGTACCTGTAATACCATAGTTAACGGTGAGGGCGTTAGCTGTACTTCCAGTTCTAGTGAAGGTGTAAACTAAGTTTGTTGTACCATCTTCTGTAACACTACTTGGTGATACTGCTAGGGTAATGCTAGGTAAAACATCATCATTGGTAATAGTTCCCGTAACACCAGAGGTTGTTCCCACTGTGTAACCACTACCCGCTGCTAG
>NZ_PGEM01000205.1:0-2848 GCF_002934005.1 Cuspidothrix issatschenkoi CHARLIE-1
AAATTTTCGGACAGGTCTATTTATTTAGATGGTGGGGTGGGAGATGTCTTTTGCAAACGCAATAATGTATTATAGACTTGCTTTTCTAAGGTTTTGCTGGTTTGTATCTCTACAGTGATTTGATTAAATCTTTCAGTAGTAAGTTTATTTTCTTTAACGATTTTTTGAGAATTGTTGCAATATTTAATAGCGACATCTTTTGCTTTACCAGGTAGGTCATTGACGGTATTAGGATCATTGCAAATGATTTTGGGAATGTCTTTGCTGCCGATGAGTTTTTTAATTTCTTCAAAGGCTTGTTGCCGAACTGGCTCCATTGCTAATACTGCTTTTGCATATTTGGTTAATTCTGTACTATCGATGTTGGGAGTTTGGGCGAATGCTGTGGTATTGATGCTGAAAGTAATAGAAATCTGTGTAGTGGTGATAATGGTTGCTAAAATGAGGGATTGAGAGAGTATTTGCTGGAACCTATTAATTAAAGGATGAGTGTAAATTGTGAGCATATAATTAGGTGACACAGAGGGAAAATAGGGAATATGATAATAGGTTTGAATTATTTTCTCAGGTAGAAGTTCCAGTCAAAAGGGAATCTGGGATCGGGTTGGCGGGGATATTAACTGGGGCGACATATTTGACAGAGTTCGATGATTTTGGTCTGTAATGTTGATATTTCCGATGCTCCTTGTTTGAGGCTGACTTCTAGGTCTAGTAATATGGGTAAGGTGGAGATGAGTTGTTGGAGGGGGAGAGATTTGACTTCTTGCTGTAGGAAGTGGATGCGTTTGGGGTTGGAGATTTCAGCAGCTTGAGCGATCGCTTGGGGATTACGTTCGCCAGTTTCCATCATCATTTTTACTAGTAGCCAGGTGCGAAATTGACCAATGAGTGTGGCAACTATTTTTAAACCTGGTTCGGCGGCATTGGTGAGGTCGGCTAAGATGCTTAAGGCTGTGGGAGTGTCTCCTGTTCTGATGGCTGTTGCTAGTTGTAAAGTATTTTGAGTTGTATTTCTGACTAATTCAGATACTATTTTCACATCTAAGGGTTTGCGGCTACCTTGAGTATAAAGACGTAATTTCTCTAGTTCGTTGTAGAGCAGACGGGTATCATTACCTATGGATTCGGCTAATAGTTCTGCGATCTGAGGAGTTATTTTGATCTCTAGGGTTTGGGCAGTTTGTTGAACTGACTGAACTAATAGCTCGGTTTTCCAGGGGGGAATGAGGGGAAATTCGCAGAATGTAGCAAATTGTTTGAGCAGTTTTGTACTTTTGAGGCGCTCATCGGGTTTGTTACGGCTGGTAATCAATAGGGTTGAATCTGGGGGAATAGCATTAATAGTGCGTTGTAGTTCGGATAATATATGATCTGGACAGTTTTGACCGAGGGTGCTGTTTGTTAACCATACTAAACGTCCACCTGCACCGAATGGTGGGGTCATGACTTGATTTAAGGCTTGAATGATGGTATCGGGATGATCGGGAGTAAAGGAAGTGTAGTTAAAGCCAGTCCAAAGGGGATCGAGAATGCGATCGCGCAAAATTACAACTGCTTTTTCCATGGCAAAATCATCTTCACCCCAGTAAACATAAATTGGCATAGCAATTAAAAATTGAAAATTAGTTTAGTTAATTTGAGTAATTTTCCCTACAATCTATCAAAAGAGCGCAAGGTGATAAAGATTGGACGACAACTACCAAACCTATTTAAATCGGGTGGCACGCATGACGCTACCAGAAAGTTACAAAACCCAGGTGCAGCATATTCAGGAATCTTCTAAATTTCGGCTTGATGCTGGAGTAAGAGTTGCTGCCCCTTTTCCGGGTTATACGCTGATTACTCCACCGGCAACAGAAGATGCAGATAATGCTGCCTTTTATGGACAAATAGAAGCCTATCAACAGCAACTATTACAGCTACCAATTGCCAAAGATTTAATTGTACCTGTTCCCCCTGCTAGTTTTCATGTAACTGTAGCAGATTTAATTTGGGATAGTGCCTTTGTTCATGCTTGCGAAAAAAATCCCCGATTTGCTGAGGATTTGAACTTTCAGTTAACTGAAAGGTTTCAAGAGTATCAACAATTAATGACAAAGGGATCTGATCCGATATCTTGGCAAATGTTAGGATTGATTGTGATGCCAAGGGCTGTAGGTGTGTGTTTAGTACCAAAGAATAAACGGTCTTATGAGGAAATTATTCAATTCCGAAGGATCATTTATCAAAACCGGACATTAATGGGTTTGGGTATTGAGCAGCATTATCATTTTACAGCCCATGTGACATTGGGTTATTTTGGTGAAATTCCTTCAGAATTGGATCGGGTCAACCTAAGTCAGATGTTTTCTGAGTTTAATCAGTCTTTGCTATTGAATAATCCAGAATTTGCGATTAAAAAGGTGGAACTGCGAAAGTTTGATGATATGACTGACTATTACCGTCAACCAGATTGGCCAAGTTTAGATTTTTAATTGATACGTTCTGGTTAAAAAACGGGGACACAATCAGCTATCTTAAAGGCACTCTGAAAGAATTTTTAGGGATTTGATTAAGAGTTTGTGAGCTTTTAGGATATTTTTGAGATATGGGGGGCTTTCCCCCTCAATAATTGGTTTTTAAATAGTTAATGTTATCTGAATTAGGATACTCTGGATTTAAGGATGTACGTAAGTATTCAGCTATAGCACTTGTTTCCAGATCCCCGACTTCTAAGATGGATTTATCCTTTCCGAATACATGTACACACAAGTTCTATCTGTCTTCGTTTTATGATTATTTAGCCCCCTAAATCCCCCAAGTTTGGGGGACTTTGAAATTCTTATTCCCCCAGAATTGGGGGTTAGGG
>NZ_PGEM01000205.1:2860-18846 GCF_002934005.1 Cuspidothrix issatschenkoi CHARLIE-1
AATGGAGTCTCAAAACAGTTGCATTTTTCCTTGTCGGGTCGGATATGAGAAATTGAGGATATCCAGTTGAAACTGTTCCCTGTTCCCTGTTCCCTGTTCCCTCTCCTCACAGACAACTTTTTCAGCAATCCCTAGTTACAACAGCAATAAATTTCCATTACCTTTGTAGTCCCAGTATCTAGCTGGCTATTTTGCAGTTTATTCTGTTTAGTAAGCAATACTATTGCCAATTTTCCCAAATATGTCTGAAACCCAATAAAATCGTAACGATATCAATAGGGTTTCAGGGTTTTGGCAATAGTATTGGTAAGCTGTTGTTAATGTCGGAACAAACGCCAGAAAAAGATAATAATACGTTTGATTAGTAGCTGTACACGATGCTGCAATAATAAGGTTAACACAACTAATAGGTTATTCAATAAACGTATATAAAAGGGATGAGGTATGAGTTTCTGTTGTAAAAGTTGCAAGTCATTCCTAACGGTTATTGTATTGGGATGATTAACTCCTAACATTCGTTCGGACATCGCTAAGGCATCAGTCAAGAGAGATTCAGCTTCACTGTACCGCTCTTGGCTATAGTAGAGTGATGCTAAATTACCAAGGGTATTAGCAACATCAGGATGG
The DNA here is from genome assembly GCF_002934005.1 of Cuspidothrix issatschenkoi CHARLIE-1. Taxonomy (GTDB): domain Bacteria; phylum Cyanobacteriota; class Cyanobacteriia; order Cyanobacteriales; family Nostocaceae; genus Cuspidothrix; species Cuspidothrix issatschenkoi. The sequence goes on from NZ_PGEM01000205.1 coordinate 3,488, forward strand.
TCGCCTGTAAATAGTTGCTTATACATATCTAAAGCTTTAATGTAGAGATGTTCTGCTTCACTATAACGCTCTTGGTGCTTGTAGAGCATAGCTAAATTGTTCAAGCCTTGTGCAACATCAGGATGGTCGCCTGTAAATAGCCGCTCACACATCTCCAAAGCTTGAACGTATAGAAGTTCAGCTTCACTGTGCTGCCCTTGGCTATCGTAGAGTGCGGCTAAATTGTTCAAGCTAGTGGCGACATCAGGATGGTCGCCTGTAAATAGTCGTTTTCTCATCTCTAAAGCATTAAGGTAGAGAGGTTCAGCTTCACTCTCCCGCCATTGGTTATAGTAAAGTAATGCTAAATTGTTCAAGCTAGTAGCGATATCGGGATGATTGTCCGTAAATAGCCGCTTTCTCATTTCTAAAGCATGAAGGAAGAGAGATTCGGCTTCACTATACCGCCCTTGATTGTTGTAGAGATATGCTAAATTATTCAAGCTAGTGGCGACATCAGGATGGTCGCCTGTAAGTATCCGTTTTCTTATCTCCAAAGCATAAAGGTAGAGAGGTTCTGCTTCACTGTATCTTCCTTGGCTACGGTAGAGTTCTGCCAAATTATTGAGGGTATCAGCAAGAGCTTTTTCTTGTTGAAATTGAGTTTGCAAAACTATTGCTTGATTCAGATATTCTTCAGCCAGAGCTAATTCCCGTTTTCTATCTGCCGACTTTCCTGATTTTACTCGTTCAGCATATAAATTACCTAACTGGCTATAGAGAGTTTCTAGTTTGCTACTATCTGCTCCCCATTGCTTAATCGCTTCAACTAAGGATGCTTCTAATTGTTCTGGTGAAAAAACGGAACTTGGTTGATTATTTCTAATTACATCAACATTTTTTCTAATTACATCAACATTTTGATTGCTTAGTAACTCATTTGTAACTAAAGACGGTTCAGGCTGAAAATGAAATACACCATTACGCCAACTCCAGAAATCAGGTGCTTGCTTGGCAATTTGAGCATAAATGCGTGATGGTATCCATAAAATAATCGGCATTTTTAGTTCTCGTAATGCTTCTCGCGTCCATTGCAAATAACCAAAAAACTTTTTCAATGATTCATCTTGATTAAATGATCCTAATTTTTCTGCACCTAATACTGTGGCTATGGCATTTTCTTTTAATGTAACTTGTTGTGTGATAGCTTGCTTTAAACTAGGTTCTTGACTATCAAGATAAACTCGATAAATATTGTAAGTGGGTGCTAATTCTTTTTCATAATTAGCTATAATATTTTCACGCTGACGATCTGCATCACAGACAGCAATGAAAATCTGTAACATCCCAATGCCAGCTTCAATTGAAACTAACAAACTAATGTAAGTTTGTTCATTTGCGTTGATAATGGATTCATTGGTTAAGTTATTCATTAAATTAACTCTTCTAACTTTAACTGTTTAATTACAAGAGGATGGAGATCATACCAACTCTCAGCATTTTTATATTCAATCACATAAACATTATGGAGCAAATCAAGAAATTCTTGTTGTTTAGGGTCGTCAGGGCGATAATTCGTATATGTTTGCTGTAAAATCTCCCGGTCAGTTTTGCTCAGAGTAATTGTCATATCATTTCGGAGAATATCAAGTGATTGCTGCAAAATTGTGGCATCAATTTGTACATCATCAATTGGTTCTAGTTTTCTTGCCTTTTGTCTTAATTTTACTAATACTAAACTACAACATTTTTGAGCAATACGAACCAATTCCCGAATTACACCACCACTAGACAAAGCAATTTCTAGCAAAATATCATCTGCTAATAAAGTGCTATCAATTCGTTTCCGCAAAATCTGCTGTAATTTAGCGATTGTTGCATTCACAGGTTGAGCTTCGTCTTTATGACTTTCACCTTTGGGATAAACTTTTAAAACTGGCATAACAAAGATAGGATTACTCGTTTCATCTTCGATATGTTTTTTCAAAACACCATCACGAATTGTAGCAATAGGAATTGTATAAATAACAAAGAAATTAGGTTGTAATAAAGCTTTAATATTTTTGAGAAATATACTTTCAATAGCTGCTAAATCTAGTTTATCTAAATCATCAATAATTACAACAATCTCTTTTTTGCAAGCTAAAGAAACCTCTGTAGCAATCAGATTGAGAGTATCTATTAAATCTCGAAAATCACGTTTAAATTTAGTTTCTATGACTTCGCGGATACTTGCTTCAGCCTTTAACTTGCTTTTCAGAAAACTCCAAAAATCAAAACCTACTTCTAATTCAGCACCAATTTTACTTTCTTCAATCTCTGTTCGTTCTTGAAACCAATTAAAAAATCTTTGTTTTTTGTTAGCATCAATTTCAATTTTTTGCTCCTCGGCTTTATCCATAATTTGGACAGCAATAGCAAAAAGAATATTAATATGATTGATAGCAGTAGTTTCAATTAAATCAGATATAGAAAAAAAGATTGTGAGATAATTATCATCAAATTCTCTGGCAAATTCGGCTAACAAGGTAGATTTACCACAACCACGATGTCCTGCAAAAATGAGTTGATTGGTATAATGATTACAATCTAAAACTCTTTGTTCTAATTCTGCAATTAAATCATCGCCATAAGGAACTCGAAAATCTGCGGTTTCTTCCATTGTCACCAAGGGTTGCAATTGCAGATTACGAAATGCTTTTTGAAACGCATCAATACGGTTGGTTGCCATTGTTAATACTTTCTATATTTCTACATTTCTATGTTATAGCAATTTGATCTCGTAGGTTTGGCTAAACTAAATAATTTTTCTAGTTTAGCCAAATATTTACCAAAATGGGGATTTTCACCTCTCGCTACTGCTTTAGATAGATATATTCCTCAATGCTGACCAACTACTAGCAATAGGCATTCTCCAACCAGTCCCAAAAGCGCGGTCGGTGATTTTTAATCCCGGTGCAGCTTGTCGGCGTTTAAATTCCGCACGGGATAATAATTGTAATACCCTATCCACAATTGCCGGTTCATGACCTGCGGCAATAATTGCTGCTGCTGATTGATGTTGATGAATTAAACGGTCGAGAATATCATCTAAAATTTCATAAGGTGGAAGGGAATCTTGGTCAACTTGACCCGGTTTAAGTTCCGCGCTGGGTGCTTTGGTGAGAATATTTGCGGGGATAACTTCTTTTTGATGATGAGAATTTAACCATTTGCAAAGGGAATAAACGCGGGTTTTAGGAACATCAGCAATAACTGATAAACCGCCATTCATATCACCATAAAGAGTGCAATAACCAACAGCAACTTCTGATTTATTACCAGTAGATAAAAGCAGATAACCGAATTTATTAGAAATTGCCATTAATAAATTACCACGAATGCGAGATTGGAGATTTTCCTCCGCAATCCCAAATTCTGTTCCAGCAAATAAATCATCTAGGGACTTATCAAAACTTTGCATTAATTCCCCAATAGGTAAAATCTGGGTTTTAATATCTAAATTTTCTGCTAATGCTAAAGCATCACTAATAGAATGTTCCGAACTATAGGGAGAAGGCATTAATACACCCATGACATTTTCTTTCCCTAATGCCGCAGTAGCAATGGCCGCTACTAAAGCAGAATCAACTCCTCCACTTAAACCTAACAATACTTTAGAAAAACGACATTTACCCACATAATCTTTAACTCCCAAAACTAAAGCATTCCAAATTTCCTCATCTTCACATTCATCAATAGGTGAAATATTACTTAATTCTAAATCTTGTTGATTACTATTAAATTCAACGGTCAAAAAATCAGATGTAAACCCCTTAGCACGACCAACAATTTCCCCTTGTTTATTTAAAGCAAAGCTGCGACCATCAAAAATTAAATCATCATTTCCGCCAACTTGGTTAGTATAAATAATTGGTTGTTGAAAATTAACTGCACTATGTTTTAACATCGCTTCTCGTAGATGTTGTTTACCAACGGTATAGGGTGAAGCAGATAAATTCACAATTAAATCTACCCCTAAATTTGCTAAATCAGCAATCGGATTAACTGCGTAACTCCGTTTACCCCAAAATTCTTCATCATTCCATAAATCTTCGCAAATTGTCACACCAATATTGAGATCATCTAATTTAAAGTAATTTGCCTGTAGTCCTGGTTCAAAATAACGGTTTTCATCAAAAACATCGTAAGTAGGTAATAGTCTTTTATGGAAAAATTGCTGAACTTTTCCATTTTCTAATAAAGCAATGCTATTAAATAAATTTTTCTCCCCCGTAACGTGTGCTTGGGAATTTTTAACCACAGTTCCCACCAATACAGCCAAATTTGCAGGTAAATCTTTAGCTAATTTTTGCAATGTCTGATCCGTTACTTCTACAAAACTAGGATTAAGTAATAAATCTCTAGGTGGATAACCACAAATAGATAATTCAGGTGTTAATAATAACCGGATATTTTCTGATGCTGCTTGTTGTGACATTTCCAGAATTTTTTGGGCATTCCCAGATAAGTCACCAATAATAGGATTAATTTGAGCGATCGCAATTTTCATAATTTATCTGTGTCTATTTGCGTTCATCTGTGTTCAATTATTCTTGCCTCTGGCCTTCTTCAAATAAACACTAAGGGTTTATCTTTAAATGGTGCAAAAGCTTCCTTATCAAACCTATACAAACTTGCAGGACGACCTGCACCTCTTGATACTTTAATTCCAGTATCGGATAAAAAACCTAATTTTAGTAACCGCGCTCGAAAGTTAGAATAATCTGCAAAGTTTTCGCCTAAAACGGTGGTATATAGTTGATATAAATCGTTTAGGGTAAAAGTTTCTGGTAACACTTCAAAAGCGACGGGACTATATTCTAATTTGTTTTTTAATCTTCTATGTCCATAGGTAATAACTTCATTATGGTCAAATGCTAATTGGGGTAATTGTTTGACGGGATACCAAGCAATACCCGCGACTTTATCAGCAATTAATTCTGCTTCTTCAAATCGAACTAAGGCAAAATAACTAACTGATAAATAACGAACTCCATAGCTATCAATTTGTTCTCTGGGGTCACGGTTGGGACCGCCAAAAGTATAAAGTTGTTCTAAATAAAGATTATTTACCTTTATTTTCTCAGCCATAATGCGATAAGCAGCATCTTCTAATGATTCTCCTTGACGGACTAACGTACCGGGAAGACTCCAAGAGTTTAAAAATGGTTCTTGCTGTCGCATGACTAAGAGAACTAATAGCCGATTTTGGGCAGTATCTACAGAGAAAATCACATTATCAACACCAACTTTAAAGTCAGCTAAAGGTTGTTGATTTGTCGAGGTTAAAATCTTTTTTTGGTTACGTATTGGCATTCGTACAAATGCTGTTGATGAATATAGGCAATGACGGGAGGTGTGAGAGTATTAATATCTCCTTGTTCACGAAAAGCTGTAGAGGAAACATCTAAACCAATTAAATTTGCAATTTTAATTTTTCCCCCTATTTGTTTAACCTTCTCTAAACTAGAATTATCTATTACATATCCTGGTCTGGGAATTACCAGTAATTGCACTTGTTGTAATAAATTTTCAACATGATACCAGCGCGGCAATTGGTTAATTAAATCAGCACCAATTACTAAGGTATATTCAATATTTTCTCCCCATTTTAATTTTGCTTTACCTACAGTTTCTAGGGTTTTCCAACTACTTAAATCCTGTTCTAAGGCAATGTTTTGGTTAGCAACGTTGATATCTTTAATTAATAGTTCTAACATTGCTGCCCTATGTGGTAAAGGGGTTTGTTGAGACTTCAAAGGATTATCTGCTGCCCATACAGCTACCCAATCATAATGTTTAGATAGCCACTTGAGAATTATTAAATGTCCAGCAGTTGGCGGATCGGCACTTGTACCAAATAAGGCTATTTTCATGATTTTTGATTCTGCTTTTTTGCAATTTTTAGAGTAATTTAAACGAACCGCAGAGACGCAGAGGGCGCAGAGGTAAGAGAAATTATATTAATTTATCTTTTCTTTTCGTTTTGTTTGTCAATTTCTGTAATGGTTCTGATATTTCAATTTTGACGGAAGTGGGATTTTCTAATCTTCTTGTTTCTGCTGGTAAACTAGCAACTGACGCTGCGGTTCGTTGACGAATGATTGTTAAAGTTTCTGGTGTTTGTAATTGTTTACCTGCTTTGATTACTAACTGTAATAAAGATTTTTCATGGTCAGATTTTTCTTCTGTTAAGCCTAATCTATCTTTATGTATTTTACCATCTAAGAAGGATCGAAAAATTTGTTTTTTACCTGGATAAGTGAATTTACCACTTGATTCTTTCATGACGGGAATTCCTTCAATGTCTACAAGTTTATAAACTCCATTTACTGGTGAACCTGTAACTAATTTTGTTCCTAGTCCATAACTATCAATTTCTGCTCCTTCTTGTTTAAGTCGGCTAATTTCCCATTCGTCTAAATCACCACTAGCGAATATTGAGATATTCGGTAAGAGCGATCGCACTTGTTTTGATAAACTAACTAAATCTCCAGAATCTAATCTGACTCCAGATAATTCCATTTTCCCAGTATTGACTTTTTCTGCTAATTTCTCCGCCGCCGCAACGGTGTCATAAGTATCAATTAATAATGGCGCACCGGGAAAATATTGATGAAATGCTGTAAAAGCTTGTTCTTCACTCCCTTCTAGCGCTGATAAGGACATAACTAAAGCGTGCGCCATTGTACCACTCGGTTTTTGTCCTAGTTGTAGCGCCGCTAAAACATTGGAAGTGGCATCTAAACCACCTGCTAAAGCCGCCCGTGCCGCCCATAGTGAGGCTTGGGGACTAAAAGCCCTGCGTGTACCAAATTCTAAAAGTGTGGCTTTTTCTCCGACTATATCCCGTAATCTTGCGGCTTTAGTGGCAATTAAAGTTTGATAATTCAGAGTATTTAAAAGATATGTCTCTACTATTTGCGCTTGCCATAAAGGCGCTTCTACCCGCAATAGGGGTTCATTGGCAAATACTGCCGTTCCTTCGGGAACTGCCCACACATCTCCAGTAAAACAACCCCCTCTTAAAAGTTGCCAAAAACGCTTCGGTGCATGACTGAAAATTCCCGTTTTCTGCAAAGCGGCAATTTGCAAGTCATTAAATCGGAATTTAGTCAAGTATTCCAAAGCTTGCGCTAAACCCATGGCTATTAAATACCCAAAACCATCGGGTAAGCGTCTGACAAATAATTCAAAACTGGCAATTTTATTTTCTATGCCTTCACCCACATAACAAGCTGTCATTGTTAGCTGATAAAGGTCTGTTAGCAAGCTGTAGTCCTCCGAACTGAGATTTAGTTCGGGATTTTGATTACTTTTGATTTCATAGTCCATTTCTGGGAACGTTGTCATCGTAAACTCCCCTACCAAGAATGCTTTGTACATTTATGGTAATATTCACCATAACTAATGTCAAGCCCTAATTAAAAAATAGTGGCAAATTCCCCAAAAGCCTATATTTACAAGGATATTGAACTCTGATTTTGTAATTAATTTACATTTCTTAATAGTAAGTAATGATTATTTTCCTCTATAAATATCAGATCATGAATTTTCAGTTACAATTAGAATTAAAGAAAAAAGTTAAGCAACTCACGATTATAAAGTATTGCAAAGTTATCTGAAAAAATATTCTATTTAGTGTAGATATGTGGAGAATATGAGTAAATAGATTCTAATGAGATTAAAGTATAAATATCACCAATTAAAAGACACAAAAAAAGGGGATTAATATTATGGCTATCTCCAAAAGCTTTGCTAGTATGGCTCAATTTATTTCTGAGGCCTTTATGCGGATTTTCACCCCTGCAAATGATGCCTATCCTGTGATTGGGGTACAGCCTTTTACAGGTAATTTTTATAAAAAAGGTAAAGCAGTTTGGTAGATATTGAATTAGTTTTGATGAAAAAGATCCCCAATTTCTTCAAGAAGTTGGGGATTTAGATAAGTGAGCAAAATAAAATCAAACTTTGCCTTATCCTAAAGTCTAGCCGCCTATTTCTCCTAGCATGGCTTGTACTCTCTCTGCACCTTCGGTATCATTTCCGCGCCGATATAAGGTCAGGGCTTTTCGCAAAACTTTGTTAGCTTGTGGAGTCTGTCGTTTCTGTTTAAACATTGCACCAATTAATTCATAGGTGCGGGGGTTATCTTCATCTAGATTAACGGCTTTTTCATAAGCCCAAAGTGCTGATTGATAATCACCTAAACTTGTTTGTGCTACTCCCAATCCTAAATAAGCACTAAGATTATTTCGGTTTAATTGAATAGCACGACGGTAAGCTTCTTTTGCACCTTTATTATCTTTCGTACTACTTTTGATATAACCAACAGCATAGTAAAAATCACTATTATTAGGATTAATAGCAATAGCGCGACGATAGGCGGCTAAAGCTGGGGGAAAATTACCTTCTTGAATATATAAGTACCCAATAGCAGCATGAATTTTGGCATTTCTGGGATCTAGTGGTATTGCTTTTTGATAAACTGCGATCGCTCCATTATAATCTTTAGCATCTACGAGTCTTTTACCTTTTTGGATCAGGTTTTTTAACTCAGAATTTTTAGCTTGTACTAATAATACCTCAGCTTTTACTACTACAGGTATGCTAGTCACTAAACATCCTAACAAGAGGAAATTTAACAGCAATAATGTTTTTTTCACTACGGTTATTTCCTTAAATGTATTAACTGGATTAACTGGTTTTTGTTTGTACATTAAAACAAAAAAAGATTTATTTGTAATCTATATTGATGCACCTTAGTAAAATTTTCATAAAAATATTAATAATTAATTAAATTCCTTCACACTTTTACTATTATAGTAATATTTAATGATAAGCTGTTGACTAGGTTAGGACTTACGCAACTGGCACATTAGTAGGGTACGGTTCGGTAAGCTCACCAACCACGTCAGACAACATAAATCATATAAATAAACATATTCTTGATGTCTGACGCACCCTACAAGAGATTTTTTTGTGTGACACTTGCAAAGGACAACGGAAAGCACTAGAAGAGTTAGAACAAAGAGCGCAACGCTTAGGGGCAGATGCGGTTGTTGGTATTGCTGTTGATACAGGTACAATTAACGTTGATCAATCTGGGGTTTTATTAGTAATTACAGCGACGGGTACAGCCGTTAAAATCCGTTAATATTGGGCTAATTTTTGAGTTTTTACACCTTGACTGGGAATTTTAGATTTTAGATTAAAAAATTTGCTACAAGTTCCGTCCTCGAAGACAGAAAAATTGTCAATCCAAAATCTAAAATACTCGCTGCGCTGCGTACGCTTCGCTAACGTAAATCCAAAATCGAGTAACTCATCTAGCAATTTATAACTAAAGAAAGAGTAAATAACTCTTTCTACTGATAGATATTTAAAATCAGAATTCGCAATTTAATTTTAAACATAACCATAAAAAAGTTGAGCAGAAAAAATTCACAACCAAGAATTTTTTCCTTCAGGAAAATCATACTAGGACTGACGCAGAAGTTACTTAAAAACGAACCACTTCAGGCACAGATTTCACGGAGAAATGAGGGTTTGAGAGATATTTTGCGTAAGTCCTGTCATACAATACATGAGCAACTTTGCTATAATAGCAAGGGAGATAAATACCTATGTCATACGTAAATCGGATAGGTGAGGAAATTAGTCCTCCTGAGTCTTTGATAACTAGTAGAGTAACTGAATATCGCGATCGCGTGCGTTGGGGTCCAATTATTTCTGGCGTATTGATGGCTTTAGCAACTCAATTAATATTGAGTTCTTTATTTAGCGCCTTTGGTGCAGAGAGAATTGCCCAATCCTTAGCACCGAGAACAATCACCCCTAATATTATTAGTAATGTGGGAATTTGGTCAACAATTGCTTTATTGTTGTCTTTATTTCTAGGTGCTTGGATCACAATCCGTGCTTGCGGACCCATGCACCGAGATACAGCCGTGCTTAACGGTGCAATTCTTTGGGCAACGACTCTAGCGGTTAGTTCTTTTCTGTTAGCAAATGGAGTCTTAGGTGCTTTTGGTTTAGCTGCTTATAATGCCACAGAAGTTATTAATCAACTACAGCAACAAGGTACTGTTATAGCACCGAATATACCTGCCTTAACTGCTGAACAAACTCGTGATATTGCGGCTGCAACTTCGAGAACTTTGTGGTGGTTTGTCTTTGGTTCTTTGTTAGGTTTACTTGCTTCTATCATGGGAGCAATAGCAGGTATGCGTACCACAAGAACTAATAATTATAATTCTTGAAATTTGAATTTAATCTATAGCCAATTCTAAATAGGTTATGAACACAAAGATCCTCGACTTCTTTTAAGATGTCGAGGATCTAAATTAGAATTGTAATTTTTTGCTAAGATTTCATTAAATAATTAGAAAATATGATATTTTTAAAGGAAAATTATTGTTTAATTTTCCTCAAAATCATGTCTAATTTTAATAACTACATCCAAGATTTACAAAAAAATATCAAACACGGTGGAGAACGGAGTCATTACCCTAGCTTAGAACGGCTGATAGAGAGTTTAAGTATTGGTATTAATACCATAATTGAAGCAAAGGGTAATCAAGCAGGGATACCCGATTTAACTATTAGAAAAAATGACCGTATTATCGGATATATAGAAGCGAAAGATATTAATACTGATTTAAGTAAAATAGAAAAAACTGAACAAATTAAACGTTATTTAGAATCGAATATTGGCTATAATTTGATTATAACTAATTATCTAGAATTTCGTTGGTATGTAGATGGAGAATGTGAAAAAACTGCTAAATTAGCTAATTTAGAACAAGGTGAACTTATTCTCGTTAGTGATTTACAACCAATCACCGAATTACTCCAATCATTTATTAATCAAAAAGCCAAAGATATTAATAACTATGATGATTTGGCTAAAGAAATGGCAGCTTATACTAAAACCATTAGAAATGCCATTCAATCATCTTTAAAAATCGAAACAACAACAGAAGAATTAACTCAACTAAAAGAAATATTTAAAAAATTACTCCTTTTAGATATAGATAATGATAAATTTGCGGATATGTACGCCCAAACTATTGCTTATGGGTTATTTACCGCAAAAGTTGGTCATGCACAAAACCCTGGAGAATTTACATTTAACAGAACTACAGCAAGTATTTATATTAGTCATAAAATTCCCTTTTTAAAAGGTTTATTTGATTTAGTTTTAGGAACTGATAGCGTTAGTAAAATTCACAAATCAACAGAAAATTTAATAGACTTATTTAACACCATAAACATGACCAATATTTTAGAAAATTTTGGTCGAGAAACCCGGACAGAAGACCCAGTTATTAACTTTTATGAAACATTTTTAGCGGCTTATCAAGCATCATTAAGAAAAAGTCGGGGAGTTTATTATACTCCTGAACCTGTAGTTAATTTTATAGTGCGTGCAGTTAATGATATTTTAGTAGATAGAACAATTTTTGATTTAGAATATGGTTTAGGAAATAGAAGAGTAACAATTCTTGACCCTGCAACGGGAACAGGAACATTTTTATATGCAGTTATTAAACAAATTCGTGATAATTTTGCTAAATATGGTGTTGATAGATGGAATAATTTTCTCAGAGATGCAGAACTTTTACAGCGTCTTTTTGGTTTTGAGTTATTGATGACTCCTTATACCATAGCACATTTAAAATTAGGATTATTGTTAGGAGATTTAGGTTATAAATTTGCCTCTGAAGAAAGATTAAAAGTTTATTTAACCAATGCTTTAGAAGAAAGCATAAAACAAGGTGATTTAATTCCTGGTATCACGCAAATTATAGCTGAAGAATCAAGTCAAGCAGCAAAACTCAAAACAGAAATTTCTGTTACCGTCGTATTAGGAAATCCTCCCTATTCTGTTAGTTCTCAAAATGCAAGTAAACGCAAAAGAATTTTAAATCAAGACGAAAGATATTTAGCTGATGTTGAATATACTGGTTCAGCTTGGAATAGAATTTATAAACAAGGAAAAGCAGGTAAAACTATTACAGAATTAACCCATATTGGGGAACTTTTAGAATTATATAAAGGTAGAGTTAGACTAGAAGGAGAAAAGAATATTCAACCTTTAGATGATGATTATATTAAATTTATTCGTTTTGCCCAATATCAAATTGAAAATAATAGTCAAAATGCTGGTATTGTTGGTTTTATTACTAATCATTCCTATCTCAATGGTTTAATTCATCGCGGCATGAGAGAAGAATTATTAAAGTATTTTGATCAAATATATATCATGGATTTACATGGTAATTCTTTATTAAAAGAAACTACACCAGATGGCAATATTGATCAAAATGTATTTGATATTCAGCAAGGTGTAGCAATTTTAATTGCTGTGCGTGAAAAAAGTAAACCTGATTACGGTTCTAGTGCTTATAAATCCAGAGATGGAATTAAGGAAATGGCTAAGGTATTATATTATGATGTTTGGGGAAGTCGTGAAAATAAATATAAGTTTTTAGAATCTGCAAGTTTAAATAATGTAAATTGGATAGAGTTACAACTAACAGCACCTAATTACTTTTTTGCACCAAAAAATCTTGATTATGAAGATGAATATAAAAGAGCCTTGAGTATTACTGATATATTTCCAGTTTATACTGCTGGTTCGCAAACCAGGAGAGATAATGTATGTGTTGATTATGATAAAGAAAACCTAATAAATCGGTTTAGTGATATTGCAACAAATACTAACTTAGAAGAATTAAAACAAAAGTACAAAATCAAAGATACAGAATATTGGACATTAGATAAAGCTAAGTTACATATCCAAGAAAATCAAATTGAATCAAAACTAATACTGTATGCCTATAGACCATTTGATAATCGTTGGGTTTATTATAATCCTAATATTATCGAAAGAGGAGATAGTCGTAAAGAATTAATGGAACATTTGCTAAAGGGTAATAACATGGCCTTACTTTCCTGTCGTCAACAAGTTGAGCCAGGTTTTTATCATATATTTTGTTCAGAAATTTTAACAGAACGTTGTATTGTATCGCTAAAAAGTAGAGAATTAACTTATGTTTTTCCTCTCTACACATACCCAAATACAGAAAATAAACAAACAAATCTTTTCCTAGAAAGAACTCCTAATATATCTCTAAAATTCTTAAAAGCTATTAAAGAAAAATTGGGTAAAACACCAACTCCAGAACAAATATTTTACTATGCTTATGCAATATTTCACAGCCCCACCTATCGCACTAGATACGCTGAATTTCTCAAAATAGATTTTCCCCGTCTTCCCTTAACCAGTAATAAAAACCTGTTTAACGCATTAGCTACAAAGGGAGAAGAATTAGTTAATTTACATTTAATGAAATCCGATATCCTCAATAACTTAATTACAACCTATCAACCAATAGGAGATAATCAAGTTACTGAAGTTACCTATAATTCAGAATTGCAAAGAGTTTATATCAATAAGCAAAGTCATTTTACCGATATTCCTCTATATATTTGGGAATTTAAAATTGGTGGATATCAAGTATTAGATAAATGGTTAAAAGATAGAAAAAATGCCAAACGACAATTATCTAATGATGAAATCAGCCATTATCAAAAAATAGTTATTGCTTTAACAGAAACATTGCGAATCATGGCAGAAATTGATAAAAATATACCAAATTTTCCTATAGAGTAAAAAGTAGTCTAATTAACATTAGAAAAAAGAGACATATAGAATGTCTCTAGATTTATTAAATTAATCTTCATGTTGATTTAAAAAACCTGATAATTTCCCGCACATGATCAAGAAATTGTCCATCAGTAGAAAGTTGAGCGATCGCATTTCTAGCTTCTCTGGATAATCTTTCATGTTCCCCTTGATTTGTTGCCCGTAATTCCTCTAAATTAGCTACAATGCGAGCTAATTCTCGACGAGTTTCTTCAGAAAATCTTTGATTAGTTGCAGCTAAAGAATAGGGTTGTTCAAGGTCAAGTTGATCTTCTAAAATTCTAATTTTTTGTTCCATTTCTAAAAAGCGGTTACGCAGTTCTAAAATATCTTCACGAGGATAGATAAAATTTTGGCGAATCATTTTTAATCGTGCATATAAATATTCATAAGCACTGATAGCTGGACGCAAAAAGGTTAATAATAAAGCTGCACCAGAAATGATATAACCAATGGCGCTAATACCTGTGGCAGCAAGCACATATAAACCGATAGCTGAGATCAAGTGTAAACTAATAGCTATCCAGAGCGATCGCTTGGCTAAAACTTCTACATATTTAACTTGTTTCCCATCTACAGGAATATTATTTTCCCTAGACTGTGCTGCTTCTGCTAAAACTTCCTTAGCTTGAAAATGGACATTCCAAGGAACTGTCACAATGATTAATAACCACCAAAAACTTGCACCACCAATGACCCAATCTAACACATTACCCGTGGGAACATGAAACCATTGCAGAACACCAAAAGCTAACAGCACTACCAGTATTATTCCTAAAATGGAACTGATAAAAAAGTTGATATACATTTTTCCTATCTAGCGTAAAACTCTTAATCCAATCTTGGCTAAGAGTTAGGAATTATACAATTAAGATGTGATAGTTTCTTGACTAGCACAGAAGATGTCCATTAAATAATTATTGTCCATCTTAAAGAATTATTGTCCATTTTTTATTCACCGCTAAAATCGCCAAAATCCTTACTCATTAATGGGTTTGGCGATTTTAGTTTTAATTTTATCTTATCCTTATTTTTAAAGCAAATGATGTCACAAATATTGTAAAATTTTAAAGTAAATGATGACATAATTTTTAGAGGTTAGCTTATGCCCAGAAAACCTACTAATCAAGCCTTTCCAGGATTCGAGACTGAAGAGGAAGATGGGGCGGAAGACAAAAACCTGCTGGTTAATGAAGATTCTCCAGAGTATCTCAAAAAGGTGGAATTGATTGATGCCATTCGTCAAGCACCTGACAATGTAGCTCGTAAGAATGCGATCGCAGATGCAGCGAAAGCTCTGGGTAAAAGCACTAGAACTATTAAGCGCATGATCGAGAAAGTTGAACAAGTAGGGGTAGCAACTTTAGCTGTTGGACGTAAGGACAAAGGACAATATCGTATTTCTAAGGAGTGGCATGATTTTATTGTCAGCCTTCATAAATGGGGTAACAGAGAAGGTTCTCGGATCAATCACAATCAGATTTCTGGGTATTTAAAGGCTTTCAGTAGTCAAGGAGAGAAACTGCAAGAGAAGAAATATGATGACAAATTTAAGGGATATTCTCAAGTGCGGGAGGATTTAATAGCAGGAAAGTCGGGAGCATCTCAAGTTTGTTAGAACAGA
>NZ_PGEM01000023.1 GCF_002934005.1 Cuspidothrix issatschenkoi CHARLIE-1
TTGAAGTGCGGAATGTGGGTAATAATGATAAATTGATCTGAGAAGTCGGGGATCTGGCTGTTGTAATATATTTATGATATTTTTTCCTTGGCAGGTGGAACAATACCCAACTTATTTAAACCTGCGTCAATATCTCTTAATAACTTAAAATCATTTTCTGGTAAAGGATAACTATTACTATTAATAAATGGCTGTTTTTCTAAAAAAGAAAATGCTTGGCGAAATTGTTGGGGTTCTGCCTTAATTGGGGCAGCAAAATGACAGGGAATAATCCATTGAAAATCCCAGTTAGCAACTTGATCAGCCCAATTTATAGTTTCTTGAGGGGCGCGATTTAAAATTAAACTTTGTAAAATAGGGGCAACAAATATCCGCCCATTTCCTTGTAAAATATCAAAGGAATTTTGCCAATTTTCTCGCCATTGAAAGGGGAAAAAGCCAAAATAAGCTTTTCTAGAACGTTCTGGTGCTGTTTGGGCATCTTGCCATGCTTCACCCCATGTAGGTACTTCTAACACACTGGGACTGAAATACAAAGCAAATAATGTGACACGCTGCCAACCTTTACGGCGGTTTGCTGGGGTATCAGGGACGAGATCGGAGGCTTTCTCTTTGGCGTGGTAAAGTAAGGGATAGGGATCAAGCTGAACTATGGCGGGTGGTTCTACGGGTACGGAAACTATGGTATCTGTAACTAGGAGAGTGTGCGATCGCCTGTGGAAAAAAGCCACCTCTGCAAACTTACCTAAACCCAAACCGATCGGTCCGAGGATTGCATAATCAAAATCCTCGGCAAAGGGGACTTCCTGGCTATTTTCAGGCAATATGTGAGTCCGTTTACTAGGTAAACCCAACCAACTCAAAGGCAGATTTAAGGGAAAACTCCATTGTTCTGGCGCTACAAATACCTGGGCATTGACAAAGCATCGGGCAAAAGGCCCAACAAATACTTTATGTTCTATCCCTGAGATTGTTGGCAAAATAATATACTTCACATCACCGTGTTCTGCCACCAATTCCTGGACTAAGCGGATACATTCTCCCGTAGGTGCGACAGGTGCATAAACCAACAACCCGCCCTTTTGTAACTTCACTACGGTCATGCGAATTGGCACAACTACATAAAAAATTCCTTGTAATTGGTCAAAAGTCCAGATAGTATCTTTAATAACTTCTTTGCGGATAGTACGACGTTTACCATAGGGGTAAATTGGCACAACAGGCCAAAACCGCCATGAAAAATCCTGGGGATGAATTTGTTCTAGTTCTGCACTTTCAACCACTTTTGCGAACCTCTCCCGATACCTGATGCTGAGATTTTTATTTGCTTTACCAAATTTGGAGTTTAGCAAAAATTGACACCCTGATGAAATTGTGAAAATTAAAATCAGGACTTACGCAACTGGGACATTGGTAGGGTGTGGTTCGACAAGCTCACCAACCACGTCAGACTGTATAAATCCTGTAAATAAACAGATTGTTCATATCTGACGCACCCTACAACAGATTTTTGGTGTGACACTTGCGTCAATCCTAAAAATGTTAGAACAAGGTAAGAATTTTCGCTATTAAGTAGGTGAACCGAAAAATTTAAAGGTATGTGAAGAAAAGTAAAATCGCCCAAAACTCTCTTCGGTGTTCCCAGTTAAGAGTTCCCTGTTCCCTTGCCCCAACGACAATTTTTAACGCTAACCTACTTACCTATTATTCTCATGTCAACTCTGATTTTAGTCCCCCAAGGAGCAGAATATCAAGCCGTATATCGCGGATTAAGTCCCATTGTCAATTCTCCACCCCAAGTATTAGCAATACCCATGGGAATTGAACCCTTGCGACAATATTTACAAAAATTAACCCATCTCTCTGAAAAACAAATTTTAATGATGGGTTTATGTGGTAGCTTGAGCAAAAAATATCAGGTTGGAGATATTGTTTTATATCAAAATTGTCTTTATCAGGGAAATTTGCAAGAATGCAATCATATTTTCACCACATACATACATAATAAGCTTGGGGATCATGTATCCCTAGTTAAAGGATTAACAAGCGATCGCCTCATTTGCACAGCCACCGAAAAACAACAATTACATCAACAATATAATACTGATGTTGTAGATATGGAAGGATATCCTTTTCTAGAATTTTTCCAGCAATTCCCAAATCTAGAAATAGCCATATTACGAGTAGTCAGCGATGATGCTGATCATGATATTCCTAATATTACATCAGCTATCAATGCCGATGGTTCATTGAAACCTTTACAACTAGCTTGGGAATTAATGCGTCAACCCCAGTCAGGAACTAGATTAATTACTGGTTCATTGCAAGGACTTAAAACCTTGACAAAAATCACGCAATTATTGTTTACATAGCGTAAATCTGAGCTAAAAGCAATGACGGCAAGAAACTCACACTTTTACCTCTGGAAAAAAAGCCAAATCCGCACCTATGACAGTGGGAACTAAAACTGTACGGTCTAGATATTTATTTCCCCGTTCACAGGAGGTTTCTGGACTGAATAAACACCCATGACAAGCTGCCCAATGGAGAGAAGTTGTTCCCTTTAAAGGGGTATGTTCTGCACACAAGGGGTCAGAAGTACACAACTGCATCTGTTCTAAAGCTTGGTCAATATGATAACCCAGCTTTTTTGGTTCTCCCAAACTTACTAAGCCTCCCAAAGTTCCCTCGCTGTCAGGTGCTGCGGTGTAAATCAGTACACCTGCCATTGGACCACCTTCTTCTTGAGGACGTTTGGAGTAAATTCGTTCTTTTAAACTGGCAGCATTATAGCCACACTCTATTGCCATTTGTCCCATGAGGGCATGGGCGAAAGAGTGTAGTAAAATATAGCGAACTCCAGGAAATGTTATTTTCACTGGGTCGAGAGAACGAATTTTACACCACTGTTTATGAGCTTCAAAAGCTCGATTTTGATAATCTTGTAATGATTGACTTTGTTCCCATTGACTAAGTTTTACTTCGTTAAACTGAATAAAAATACCTTCCCCTTTTACCTCACTTGCGGGAACCCATTTAGGATTTTTACGGCTCAAGTCTACTAAATGTTCTGTAAGTATTTCCCCTTCATCTATAAAGTCACCCGGTGATTGAATGCGTGTAAAACTAATTAGGGCGCGAACTTCCCGCAATCTTTCTGCTAATACAACTTGGGAAAAATAATCTTCATAGCCAGCAGGAGGTTTGACTGGTTTTAACTGAAAATCTGGTGTATTCAAATTGGGGGCTGCTTGGGAAAAAATTTCCCATTCTGGAGTTTTTAAGTCCCTGGCATTTTTATCATCTGAATTACTTTCTTGTTGATTTTGTTTTTCTTCAATTATTGTCCAGACTTTTTCTAGGGGATGTTTTGATAATTCGTTTAATAAGTCAGGAAATTGACCGATCGCTTGTAATAAATCCAGATTACTTTTTAAAATATCTTGGCTGGTAGCTTTATTTAAAACGTGCCAATATTGCTCGATTATTTGGAATAATTGATGGGAACTCTCAGGAATTGACAAAGCGGAAAGGGTAATGGGGAACCAACTATTAGATGCACCTAATAAAATGGTTTTCATTTGTTTGTCGCAGGTATCATCAAAGTCACGTAAATGGGGATGACGGGCGCGACAACGAGGCATATTTTCTTTTCCGCTTTCACCAAAAGCATCTGATAAAGCTCGTTGTTGACCACAACTACATTTCACAAAAATATCACTGGGAGAACCAGATACACCATATTCTTCAAATCTCAAAGCACCATTACAGTTAGTATTTTCTCGATGGACAAAGTAACTCCAGGGAAAATCATCTAAATGTCCTCTTTCACAAGAAACAAGAAACCGTGAGGGTATGACTGTTGGTTCTTTTTTATCTTTAGGACAATTTTTATGAACATATTTAGTTTGATCTGGTCGGTAAGGATTTTCTCTTAATTCAAAAACTCCCAGTTGTAGGGGTGCAAGTAAATGACATTTAGGGCAAACCATCCAACTAGGAAAAGGTGCAACTGGGATTCCTATTTTGTTGACTTCATCAAAGGGACCGGATGATGTGACATTTTCTGGAGGTGTGGGAGGTGAAAGCAGTTTTTTGACTTGTGAACCTAATTCTTTACGAACAGCAGCTAAAAGTCTTGGTTCATTTAATTCGAGTGCATTTTGAGTGTTCCATTCTTCTAAACCCATGACCATAACTGAGAGGTTGGGTAGGTCAAGTACAGCACCGACACCGAAGGAAAATAATATTTGACTGGGGCGTAATTCGCCAACTTTGTATTTATACATTTTGGGAATGGGGAATTGGGAATATGTTTACTAATTCTGTTTCTGTTTCGTCATTTTTTCCGGAAGGCGGTTAATGTCGTCGTCGGGTACTTGGTCTTGTAAAATTAATCCTACGGTTGGTTCTACGTTACGTAGGGAATGTAAACAAGTAAAGTCTTGCCAGCTTTCTCGACCTGCTGATTTTAATAGTTCTATGGTTAAACCGTCCGGCTGTGCTATTTGGTATTTAAGAATACCTCCACCTTGTAGGTTTTGGGCTTTGCTTAACCAAATATCTAGTTTGGCTTCTAGCGCTTGTTTTACCATTTTCTGGGTTTCAGCATCCCCTACTAATCCGGCGCGATCGCAAATTGTCTCTATTGCAGCTTTAATATAGGGATGGTGGCGTTCAATTCTTCCTACTTGGTCATTACCATTAAATTCCTTACCTGCTAACCTCACTAACGCTACAAATAATGCTGATAAACCTTTATCAATGGCACGGGGCGCAAAAGGCGTTAATGATAAGGCTTCTACGTGCTGGTAAAAGGTGGCGTGGTAATGTTCAAATCTTTCATAATGGGATAAGTCTCTAGGACGCGCCCAATTATACACTGTTAATACTAAACCTGGATATGTCCGCCCTACCCGGCTGGTAGCTTGAATATACTCGGCTGTGTTTTTTGGCTGTCCTGTTACTGCCATAATACCTAACCGTTTTACGTCCACACCTACGGAAATCATGTTAGTAGCTAGGAGAACATCTAATGGTTCTAATTGATTAACTGTTTGTTTTGCTTTCCGCTTGGCCTTAATTTCGGCATCTTTTTGCAGATCAAAGGTGGTTTCGAGTCTGTCTAAGATTTCAGGAATTTCTGTAGAGTCTCTGCGTGATGTCAGTTCTTCTAAATTTATTCTCAGTCTTTTTGCTAGTCCCCGACGATCCATTTTTCCTAGACGAATACGCACATCATCATCTACTAACCTTCTCATTCCCCCTAATTCTCGCATGGAATTAAAATAACCTACTAGGGTCATCCAAGGATCAGCGCGATCGCCATATCCTTGATTTTCATACAGAAATTGGGAAGCTGATAAAATTGTTACATAGACGCGAATTAATGCCGCTTTTAACCTCCGTCCTGTGGCACAAATTCCCAAATAACGTCTACCGGGATTAATTTCGCTAGGTTGACGTTGACGGGAAAAAAAGTTATCTTCCACATCTAAACATTGGGGAGGAAAAACCTGTAAATCTCGCAAAAATAAGTTATGTATCTGGCTTTTGGCTTGACGAATCGTAGCCGTAGAAGCCACAACTTTAGGACGTACTTTTTTACCATCAACTTCCCAGGATGCTAACTCATCTACGGCTGTTTCATAGAGTCCTACTAATGTCCCTAAAGGTCCACTAATTAGGTGTAACTCGTCTTGAATAATTAAATCTGGTGGTCGCAGCTTGTTAAAGGGGATAGTTTTAGCAGCAGGTAAATTAGTAGTTTTACGGTGTAAATCTGTATCTTCTATATCAGAAGACCGAAAACCATGACGCTGACAATAGCCATCTACTTGACCAAATAACATTTGTACTTCACCTTTCCAGGGCATTTGGGCAAATTTATCCACTGTAGCAATTAGTAAACTTGGTAAACGGCGATATATTTCTTCATCAACCACCAAAATGGGTAAACCCTCACCCGGAGATTGTTTTTCAGTAAATAAACACCGTCCTAAATCATCACCACAGTATATTAATGTCCGTCCCCTTCCCTTAGTAACAGATTCAACTTTTATATGTTTACCGGGGTTAATTTTAGTACCACACCAAGGACAATTATTTAATTGATGGGGTGAACCGCCACCGCTTTGCTGATACTGTCCCCGTTCTTGTTTACAAAATTCCTCGCTCTGATTAGTATGATTAGGGGTTGTGCGCTGACCTACCCATAAACCAATTCTAAACGGTTCTTTACCCCATCTGCTTTCATTTGTTTTACGGATAGATTCACAAGCACAAATTAAAGTCGTAGCGCGTTGAAATTGCTGTAAAGTCAACAATCGCAGAGTGTAGCGCATGAGAACAGCAACCCCATACTCTCCAGAACGTCCCGCAATATTACCTTGTAATCTTCGTAAACCCAGAGTATAAGCTGTTAAACCTAAATATGCTTCAGTTTTACCCCCACCAGTAGGAAACCAAAGTAAATCTGCAACTGCATCCTGGGGATGACTTCTATCTGGGTGATGTAAATTAGTAATACTGGGTAAATTGAGTAAAATAAATGCTAATTGAAAGGGAAACCATCGGGGTTGAGAAAGGGAAATTTGTTCTAAATCTGCGGTTTTATTTTGACGAATTTGTTCTGAATAAATAGAATGAACTCTCTGTAAATACATTGCTTGATTCATAAACCGAAAAGCCTCTGCTGCTTTTTCATCGGTTTGTAACAATGTCAAACCTTCCCTAATTCTATTTAAAGTTTGTTCACAGTTTTGAATAGCAGTTTTCGCTTCATTTTCATAGTCTGTTAATCCTGCTGCGGGGTCTGATATCCGTTGTTTTTGGGTATTAATCCAACTTTGATAAGCTGTAATTAAAGGACTAATTTTATTAGCAAAATCACTAGTTGCAGTTGTAGATAGTTCTTGCATATCTAAAACCAAACCTGCTAATTCGGGAATTTCATCTACTTGGGGAGGAGAGGTTTTAGGAACTTCATAGGTGGGAATAACGGAAATTGATAATTCTACAGCACGTTCCGTAGTTCCTGAAGCTGTTTTTGCATGGACACTGACACCATGACCAATGGCAAATTCTACCTGTTTACGGTAAAGCATAGCCATAGTTTTTTCTTCAGTATAAATTAATGGATCTAATTTTCCTAATGATCGGGGTTGATGTCGTTTTAAGAAAATATCAGGATGTTGAGAATCCGCCGATTTAACCCTTAATTCTGGTTGAAATAACCAAGTTTCATCTCGTTTTTCTTTAGGTTCTCTTTGTCCATTGATTAAAAATAAACTGACAATAAAATCACCGTTATTTTGTTTCTTAATTTGTCCTTTAACATGAACTTCAGGATATTGTGGATCAACTATCCAATTATTAATTACTCCCTCAATTAAAGGAATAGTAGGAGAATTAGAGCGAATTTGTTCCCGTTTCCAAACCTTTTTAGGTTTACCATCCACTTTAGTTAATATTTCGCTAGGTACTTTTTTATACTGTCCCCATCCTGCGGTAATTTGTAATGCTTTAGCTGTACCATTAACACAAAATGTCATTCCTAGAGAAGATGGAAACATAGTTTCTACTGGTGGAACATTAACTTCTGTACTACCATCTTCCACAGTACCTTTACCACTAATCGCTAATTCATCATTATTTACCGGTAAATAACAATCTACTTCCCGTAAATTATTATCATCATCGTTCGCTATTTCATCAGCAGGAGTTGATTTTTCTAGCTTTTCTTCTGTGCTGCGACGGTGTTGGGGTGCAAGTAGTCCTACTAAATAGCGATCGCTTACACTATTTTCATCTAATTCTTCATCTTCACCACCAGCAGGACCGAGTAAATCGTTAATAATTGCTATTTCTAATTCTTCCCGAATTTTATAAGCTGAAGGTATATTTGATGATAATATAGGTTTTATATTTTCCTCTGCTAGTGCTGGTTTTGCTCCTGTGATAACAACATTATTAGCAGGTACAAACGCTACATCTAAAAGACTACCTTGTCCTTCTGTTTGTTCACCTTCAGATGGCACAAATTGAGTTTCTAAAAGTTTACTTTGTTCCCATATTTGAGGAGTTAATTTTGTAGCTTTCTGTTTTTTTGTTCGAGATTTTTTAGGTTTATTTTCCTGATTATTGGTATAATTGGCAATGTCATTAACAATATGCTCACTAACTTCCCCATTTATTCCTAACCAATCAGAATCTTCTACTAAATCAATTCCTTCTAAAAGTATTGCTAATTGTGATTCTGGTGCAGAAATTACACTACTCCAATCTAAGATAATTTGATGTTGACGCAGTTTTTTATTTATCTCTACTAAATCAAGTTCACCGGGAAGAATAGGAGGAAGTTTTATTATCATGGTTGGGAATTGGGATTAATTTATTTTTATCTGGCTAAAACCTAAAGTTGGTTTTAACTAAATATTTATTTATTTTCTATTTATACTATAAATTCTGATTTCTTTAGGACTTACGCAAGATGTGACTGCAACCCTGATTATTTCGTAGGGGTAATTCATGTAGCTTGCTTCCCGAAGGGTATTACCCCTACTTTCGTTCTATTTTGCGTAAGTCCTGTTCTTGTTAATCATATTCCGTTAAAACGGACTTTAGCTATGGACGGGGAATTAATTCCCTGGTGTGTGTGGATGCTAATCAAAAAAATCAACCTCAAAATTAATCCCCAATTACCTATGGCCAAGATTCCAAAATTGTGGGTCGAAGTTATCCAGGAGAGGAGAACGATTATTTGCGGGAATTATCATTAATAATGCCCGCATTGCCCTAGTCATACCTACAAATAAAGTACGGCGTTCACGGGCAAGAATTTCCGCCACTGCATCCTCTAGCGTACCTTTGGGTATTTTGGGATAGGAAGAATCTAAAAAGCCAGCGATCGCAACAATCGGAAATTCTAACCCTTTAGCAGATTTAAGAGTAATTATTTTTACACCTTTACGATTTAAATCTAAATCTTTACTCGACATAAAATTTGCCTCTAACCCCAAGTATGACAGTTGATTAGCAATCCTTTTCCCAGATATTTCTGTGGGTGTGAGAATAGCACAGGCATTGATCCCTAATCGAAATTCACGGGCAGCTTCTTTACAAAAAAGCATCAGTAGTTGATTTTCATCAGCAACACTATTAACAGCGCGAACTGCCGGCGGTGGTCCGTTGTGAATGTATTCTCTGGGTGGGGAATTGGGAATGGAGGATTGGAAATTGGTAGTTTCTTCCTGATCTAAAATACTACTTTCTAAGTATGTATGTGCAGCTTCATTGATTTCGCGGGTGGTGCGATGGTTGGTTCGTAATACTCCTGTTCGACCGACAAATTTTAAATCTTGGTGAATGTCACTCCAACGGAAATGGCTACCATATATTGATTGATTGGCATCAGCAGTAATAAATAAACGATTAGGATGACGACATAATTGAGTTAGCAATCGTAAGCTATTAGGATCTAAATCTTGGGTTTCATCAATAACTACTGCATCATAAATTGGTGGTTTTTCCATTTCTTGCAGTGTTTCTAAAGCCCGAGTCCGTAATTGATGCCAAGTTTCTAATTTTTGTTTTTCTAATAGTTGATAAAAGTGTTGACGCAAATGCCAAATGGCTTGCCGTTGAGTCTTATTCAGAGAAATTGATCTACCATTTCTCGATGTGGCTTGATATTCTTCTAAAGTTTTAATTGTTCTCGCTTCTATAACTGTGCAAATTTCGTCTATGAGATAATCAATATTGAGGCGTTGTAAAGTTTGGGTTTGTGCCTGTTTTTGTAATAAGTTACCTGTGAGAGAATTAATAGCATTGCTTAAAGCTTGCTGCATGGTTTTTCGCAGTTGATTATTAGCAGCTAATGTATATTGAGAATTATCACGATGACTACATAAAGAATAGGCGATCGCATCTGCTGTTTTCACCTCCACATAGCGTACATCTTCCCCCAACAAACTAGTTAACAATTGTTGAGAAAAGGTAATTAGGGCGTTTGTATAGCTAGTAAATAAAATCTTGGGTTCATTGACACCATTAGCTTTTAGCGTTTCCAATAAAGACCGCACTCTGTAAAGTGCAACTGTACTTTTACCTGTACCGGGGCCACCTTTTAATAATGTCGGTCCAGAAGCGTTAATTGCCCAATTAACATACTTTTCTTGTTCTGGGTTAAGTTTGAGGAGAAACCCTAATAATGAACCTTCCGCGAATTTTAATAAATCATCAGTGTTATCTGTGCGATAACTAGGTTGACTGATAACTAAATCAAAATTGGGAGAGTAGATACAGTCAAATAAGCGATCGCGCAAACTCTCAGGAATATCCACCGTAGTCAAATCATCCAAGGTTTGACAATTGTTTAAATTCTCCCAAAATTCCTTAGCTACTAACAACTTTTCCAGCAAATCCTCCGTTAATTTTACTGGTAGTAAATTTTGCGTTTGTTTAACAGCAGATGAAGCCTTACCATTAATAGGAGTATGACTAGGTTTGATTGTTAGCAGTGATTCCATATCCGGTAGTGTGTTAACATCAAACTCCGTTATTTCCGCAACCAATTTATCACCCTTGTATACATCTTTACGAGCATCTACACCTAACAACGCCACCCAGCCATCATCATAAGTATAAATAATCCGATAATCTCCAGACCGCAACCGATAAATATTACCCTGATAACCATGTAGTTTTTTCTTCAAATTCCCGTGAGGTTTGGGATCATCACCTAAGACTTGGATTTTCTCCAATATTTGCATAACATACTCTTTAGGAATAGCCAAGAGTTGGTTTGTAAATGTGGGTTTGTGGATAATCTCAAATTTCATAGGAAATTGGTGTGATTAGGTATTTCTAAGAGTCCAAAATTATGGAAGTAGCATATTTTTTAACATAATCAAATTATACTCCATATTCGTGAAGTATTAGTAATAGTATAACTTATAAGTAGGTTAACGTTAAAAATTGTCGTTGGGACAAGGGAACAGGGAACACCGAAGAGAGTTTTGGGCGATTTTACTTTTC
>NZ_PGEM01000206.1 GCF_002934005.1 Cuspidothrix issatschenkoi CHARLIE-1
AAGTGGTATGTATGCCATAGGTAAAGTATAGCATTAGTTAGTATTCGTTGGCAAATATTTAACTAGCTAATTTCCTTAGCACCTGAATTATCAGCCACACTCCGAACATAAAACTCAATGTTTAGTAAAATCAGGTAAAGTGATGTTTCCATCTGTTTACTAGAAACTATTATTAGCCCATGCAAGTGCAAATCAGTGGATCTAAAAATCCTCTAGGTTATCTACTATTAATTAGTCCTTTTTTCCTCTGGGGTACAGCAATGGTGGCCATGAAAGGTGTAATTCCCCATACCACGCCCCTATTTATGGCGGGATTTAGGTTAATACCTGCGGGGGTGTTAATTCTGATTGTGGCGGCATTAATGGGTAAACCTCAACCGAAAAGTTGGTTAGGATGGTTGTGGATTGGTATATTTTCCCTAGTTGATGGAACTTTATTTCAAGGCTTTTTAGCCGAGGGTTTAGTCAGAACTAATGCCGGCTTAGGTTCAGTAATGATAGATTCCCAGCCTTTAGTAGTAGCTTTACTTTCTTTGTGGTTGTTTCAAGAACATATTGGTATATGGGGATGGTTGGGGTTAGGATTGGGAATTACGGGTATTAGTCTGATCGGTTTACCAAAAGAATGGATTTTTCATCTGCTGGATTCAGGAGTGATGATTACCACAGATAATTGGCAACAGTTATTTAATAGTGGTGAGTTATTAATGTTACTAGCAGCTTTATCTATGGCTGTGGGGACTGTGTTGATTCGGTTTGTATGCCGTTATGTAGATCCAGTATTAGCTACAGGATGGCACATGATTATCGGTGGCTTGCCGTTGTGGGGAATTTCTTCTGTCGTGGAATCTCAACAATGGGAAAATATTTTACCGATGGATTGGTTGGCATTAGGTTATGCTACTGTGTTTGGTAGTGCGATCGCTTACGGATTATTTTTCTACTTTGCCTCCAGTGGTAATCTTACCAGTTTAAGTTCTCTGACTTTTCTCACACCCGTTTTTGCTTTAATATTTGGTTATATTTTTCTCAATGAAGTCCTGACTACTATTCAATGGTTCGGGGTTTTTCTGACCTTAATCAGTATTTATTTAATTAACCAACGGGAAAATATCGGGGGAAATCAGACAACTACTATCATTGATACAAATACCATATCTACTCAGAATTTAACAACCGCCAGTAATTCTCTCGATGTCTAACCTTCAAAACCTTAAATCTGCCCTCCTACCTCCACCCCTCAAAGCGGGTGATTTACTGCGCGTCATTGCCCCCAGTGGTGCATTGCGAGAAGTTGAAGCTTTTAATCAAGGTGTGGAAATTTGGAAGTCGCGCGGCTACCGCATCAAAATCAGCGATAACATAGATAATAGACATGGTTATCTAGCTGGTACAGATGCCCAGCGTCGTCAGCAATTAGCCACAGCATGGCAAGATCCAGAATGCAAGGGTATTCTCTGCGCGAGAGGTGGTTTTGGTAGTACCCGGATTTTAGAAGATTGGACTTGGCAAGAAAACATCATTACCCCTAAATGGTTGATCGGCTTTTCTGATGTCACAGCCCTGCTTTGGAGTCTCTATAATGCTGGTATTTGTAGTCTACATGGTCCGGTGCTCACTACCCTAGCAGATGAGCCAGAATCATCAAT
Organism: Cuspidothrix issatschenkoi CHARLIE-1; assembly: GCF_002934005.1. Lineage (GTDB taxonomy): Bacteria > Cyanobacteriota > Cyanobacteriia > Cyanobacteriales > Nostocaceae > Cuspidothrix > Cuspidothrix issatschenkoi. The sequence goes on from NZ_PGEM01000206.1 coordinate 1,650, forward strand.
ACAGCGATTATTTGATATTGTAGGAGGTCGTCCTATTCCACCTTTAAAAGGTCAAGGTTGGGGAGGCGGTACTGTCACAGGTGCATTACTTCCTGGTAATCTGACAGTAGCAACCCACCTTTTAGGTACACCCCTTTTACCGGATTTGGATGGTGTGATCTTAGCTTTGGAAGATGTCACAGAAGCACCCTATCGCATTGATAGAATGCTGACACAGTGGCGGTTAAGTGGGCTTTTATCCAAAGTTCGGGGTATTGCATTAGGAGGGTTTACTAAATGTGAAGCACCGCCAAATGTACCTAGTTTGACTATCGAGGAAGTTTTGCAAGATAGATTATCTGACTTAAACATTCCTATTGTCTCAGATTTACCTTTTGGTCATGATAGCCCTAATGCAGCGTTACCTGTAGGAGTACAAGTAACATTAGATGCAACAGCAGGGATATTAGAAATCAAAAAATAAATTTATTAGAAAAATTAGCATGACTGTGAGAAATCACAAATACCAAACTACTGGCGATAATGGTTTCTAAATCATGCAATAATAATTCCAGAGGGAATTTTTGTTTATGCTTGTAAAAACTCATGATCTATGGATAAAAATCTCATAATTGATGTTGGTGTTCATCAGGGTGAAGACACGGAATACTATTTAAAAAAAGGTTTTCTAGTAGTTGGCATAGAGGCAGATCCTCAGCTTTATGAAACTACAAAAAACAGACTGCAATCATACATAGATGATGGTCAACTGCAACTTCTTAATCTGGCCATAGCCCCACAGAATGGCGAAATCACTTTCTACGCTAACCTCAACCATAGTGTTTGGGGTACAATTTCTCCAGATTGGGTGAAAAGAAACGAGGTATATGGGACAAAATCCCTAGGAATCACTGTAAAAAGTTCTACATTTGAAAACATTTTGCAAAAGTTTGGCATTCCCTACTATCTGAAAATAGATATTGAAGGTGCAGACCTGTTGTGCGTAGAAGCATTAAGGCATTTTGACAGCAAACCACAGTTTCTATCCATAGAATCAGCAAAAACTTCTTGGAATAACTTACTTGAAGAATTTAAGTTATTAAAAGAACTGGGTTATCAAAAATTTAAAGTTATTAGCCAACAGAATATATCAGAACAAATTTGTCCCTTTCCAGCAAGAGAAGGGAAATATATTGAACATGAATTTGAGTTTGGTTCTAGCGGACTTTTTGGAGAAGAAACAGCAGGAACTTGGCTTTCGGAACGTGAAGCAATCAATATCCACAAACGCATTTTTTGGTACTATAAAATATTTAGATTGAATGGGTTTATTTATGATATTCCTATAGGTAAAAAACTCTTAGAAACACTCAAGATTATAGAACCGTGGTATGATACCCATGCCAGTCTGTGAATATCTGACAGGTTAAAAACTATAGACACAGACTATTGAAAGAATGCAGAAGGTAAGAAAGCTTATTTTATCAGCTTTTTCACCTTTTTCAACTGGATAGTTCAACTAAACTTTCAGATTTTAGATTAACTTACGGTAACAACGAGATGTTATTTGGTAAGGGTGATATATCTCTAGAAACTTACTTTGAAGTGTGCGATAGAAAATATCTACTAAATAAGGATCATCGAGATGAAAAGGATGCTCTTGATTGACACCTTTAAAGAAACACCAATTAAGGATAATTTTACCATCATTCGTCAGTGCTTGATGGAATTTTAACAACTGCTGGCTAGGGTCTGGTAAATGTTCTAAAACATCAAAAGAAATAACAGTGTCAAAAGTTTCGTTAGCAGCTATTTCCTGACAAAAAACGATTTTTTGACTCAGACCCATTTGTTCAGCCCGATATTTGACAAAATCACGATTAATCGGATTAATATCACAATAGACAACTTGCTCAACCTGCGGACAAAGCGCAGTACCCAGGGTATGTGTCCCAATTCCACCACCAAAATCCAAGACCCGACCTTGAGCATGATTTGTAATCAGCAACAGGGTATCTTCAATATATTCATGACTTGCTAAATGCCATGCCCCCAAATCAAATAAGTAAAATTCTCCTACCTTGTCGCGATAAAAAGCTGTTGCTTGTTCCCAATCAAAATCTTTATGACCTAACTCAGCCATCTGCTGCTGACTTGTCTCTAACCTACTCTCTACTATTTCTGAATCCAAATGCAAAAATTCCTGTATATGGTGCTTTAAATTAAATGAAGCTGTATAGTAAGAGCTTAAGGAAGAAGGAAGTGGTAATCTAGGCATAAAAGAGATTTATTTTCATTAATTTACTCAACACTTTAACAACATTAGCAAATTTCATGTAGATAAACTTGCATTTAATAAAATTTTTATTTTGTTAACTGACTGACCTTAACGGGTGACAAGGC
>NZ_PGEM01000207.1 GCF_002934005.1 Cuspidothrix issatschenkoi CHARLIE-1
ATAACGTAAGTATTCAGCTATAGCACTTGGTCATGCCCAGATCCCCGACTTCTTTTATTGATTGTGTCCATAAATGATAAATTGCTCATAGAAGTCGGGGATCTTTTTGCCTCACCTGAATTCTTACACCATAACTTTTTCACCGGGGTGAGGAACGATAACTTTGGTTGTTAAATTATTTTTTTCTAGTAATGTCTGAAATTCTGCCATAGTTCCCTGGGTTTGGATCAACTTTGCCAATATTCCCGCAAATACAATATCTCCTCCTGCTGCTGTAGGGAGCATAAATTGAGGTTTTACAGATTTTGCTACTTCTAGGGCGCTATTCATTCCCTTAATCACAGTACCGATTATGGGTAGGGCGATATCAATAATTGGTGTAATGATTATGTCGATGTGTGCTATCTCTTTGATTTGAGGAGAATGATAGCCATGGGGTTCATAATACAATGTAGAATTATTGGCTAAATCTTTCACCAGATAGCCGTTTTCCAATAAAGTTGGGCCAATGGGAGAACCGGGAAAGGCTTTAATTTCTACTTGATTATTTAAAGTGAATGTTTCACCATGTTTGAGAGTGATGATTTGTTGATAACCCAATTGTTCTACAACTTTGGCAGCATTGGGGGAAGCAACAACAGGAATATTTTTATCAAGTTGTTTTAATGTGGGTAGGTGTGTGTGATCTTCTAAGCCTTGAGAAAGGATAATTAAATTTATATTATCTGGTATTGACCGATCCTGAGAACGAGAAGCTTTAAATAACCAATCTAAATTATTGAAGGTTAAATCACCAATTAACCAAGGGTCAATTAGTATTTTTTGTTCAGCAATTTCCATGAGCCAACTATTATTATCTAGCCAAGTTAAATTCATAATTACAGCAAACACTATTTATGATAAGTAGGTGAACCGGAAAATTTAAAGGTATGTGAAGAAAAGTAAAATCGCCCAAAACTCTCTTCGGTGTTCCCTGTTCCCTGTTCCCTTGCCCCAACGACAACACAGTATAGGCTTTTGGGAGATTTATAATTGTTGGTTTATTTACGCCGTGCCGTACTAGATACTGAAGAATCTAAAGTTTTTCAGTAACTCTATGGAAATGGAGCGAAATATTGATGTATTAATATTATCAATAAGATATCAAGATGTAAATGGGGGAATCAAAACCATGCAAATCAAGCTGATTTCCGAAAATAAACTGACACAGGAGCAAGAAGAACAGGTTTTTAACCTGCCAATAGCTATCGGCAGACATATAAGTCAACTTCCTGCGGTTATTAATGGTGAAACGGTGTCTCCTGTAGTTTTATTAGACTCTAATAACCAAATTTCTCGGTTTCATGCTCAAATTACCTTAGAAAACAATCAGCTTTATATAGAAGACAAGAGTGCCAATGGCACTCTAGTTAACGGTGAAAAGCTACTTAAACAACGTCGGACTTTAAACAATGGGGATACACTGGGAATAAGTAATCATACCATTACCGTTATTCTCATTCCATCTGAGGATGAGAATGCTACCGTTGTACTGGAAAATAATTCCACAATTTTTAACCCCCAATCTGAGATTATTCCCGTATCTAGGGTGGGGAAATTACCAGATTCTCAATCATCCATCATTTTTAACCCTTATACGGATGCTTTAGAACAGCAAACTCCCGATGCTGCACCTAGTCAACCTGCGGGTTTTCCCTATAATTTCAACTTTTGGAATGCACAAAAGGTTTCCGTAGAAGCTATTCGTCGCAGTGGTATTTCAGTCAGAGAAACAGAATACGTTGCCTGTGGGGGAGGAATGGGCAGTTTTGTTTGGGTGGATATGTTGAGAATTGCGGGAGTTAAACCGGAAAATATTAAAGTTTTGAGTGTTCAAGACAAACCTTATAAACGCTATGAAAGCTTACTAAAAAATTGTCAAATTCCCCGACATAAACGGATTCGTTCTGGTTCAGATTCCTGTCCTGATAATATTTGGGGATGGCCTGGATATGCTTTAAGAGATGCTTGGAGATCCTTTTTTTCTGGACAAGTTGGTGCAGCTTTAGGATTTTTGTGGCAAGTGTTCGCCGAACCTGTTTATGCAGATACTTACACCCCCCGTGGACGAGATGTATTTGAATCCATGGACCGGGAGAGCGATCGCATTGGTTGGGGTAAAATGTTAGAACCTGGCAGTATTCGCAGTCTACGACAAACGGAAGACGGGCGTTATTGTATTGCCTATTCCAACGGGAAGGACGAAAATCACCAATTTTTATTAGCTAAATATGTCCATCTCTGCACAGGTTATCCCGCAATCAAACTACTAAAAGACCTAGAACAATATCGTCAGCAATATCCCGAAGAAACAGGAAATAAGAGAACTGTAGTTCAAGGTTATGAACCCCATGATCATATTTACCAACAATTAGAAAAAAAAGGCGGTACTATTGTTATTCGGGGGTCGGGAATTGTAGCCTCGCAAATATTAGAAAGACTGTATGAAGCCCGGAAAATGCAAGGTAATATTCAGGTAATTCATTTAAACCGAGAACCCCGCAAAGGTAATCAATTTGGGCAATCTAAACGCTATGTAGAAAATGATTGGGAATTTCAACCTTTTAACTGGCCAAAAGGAACTTGGGGCGGTGATATGCGGACAATGTTAGAAGCCGCTGACCCGTTAAGACGACGGGAATTATTGCATGCTTGGGGAGGAACAACCACAGCTAGTCGCGAAAAATGGCGCGAGATTGTTCGTCAAGGAATAGCCAACAAATGGTATGAAATTCGTTATGCTGAAGTCAGCAAACTAGAACGTAATTCCCAAAATCAAGTTGTTACTCATATAAACACTACCAAAGGTCCAAAAACCCTGACTGCTGATTTTGTTATTGACTGTACAGGATTAATTTCCGATCCTTTAGAAAGTCCATTTTTAAAAGACCTAATACTGCATTACGATTTAGAACTAAACCCAGAAAGACGTTTTCACGTAGAAAACAACTTTGAAATCAAAAAACTGCGAAATAATCGTTCTCGCATATATGCGGCAGGAATTATCACCTTAGGCGGTCCCTACGCTCCCGTAGACACATTTTTAGGACTACAATATGCCGCCCATCGTTCTATGGAAGCTTTGGCGGCTGCAAAAGCTCCAGGAGTCCGCTATATTCAGGGAATTTATTCCCTTTGGCAATGGCTAAAATGGGCATTGAATCAAAAGCCTTAATTTACACATATTATATAGTAGGTAACAGGGAACAGAGTTGAAAGTCATGAGAGTGTATACCGTTATAGGATAATAAGATCATCATGACTCCAACTTTATTCGGACGCTGGCAAACGCGAATTTTTTTGTTAGCAACAGTGGGAATGTTAGTTTCTCTAGTCTTCTATTGGGGATATTTAGGTAATGCCTCCAATTTAGTCTACTTTTGGGTTGTGTTTTATGTAGGTTTATTTGGCATGGCCTGGGATGTCTTATATGATTTTCTGCAAAAATATCTCTGGGACCATGACTGGCCCGGAATATTTCAACTTTGTGCGGGAGTTATAGAAGGGGTATTTCTGGCTTTAATAATTGCCAATATCGGTTTACCTCAGATTCCTAAAACCGAATTTGACTTAACCAGATTTATTCAACATTATGGTTTAGTTTGGTTAGCAGTTTATTTATCTGCTTGGGTAGTCATGCGGTTATTATTTCCCCGGTGGCGTTTTCGCGGTGGAGAATGGATTGGTAAATGGCCGAGAATTTCTTAGGGCTATTTAGCCTCCTAAATCCCCCAAGTTTGGGGGACTTTGAAATTCTTATTCCCCCAGAATTGGGGGTTAGGGTGGGGTTTGAACCTGATATTGTCCTAAAACAAATAAACA
>NZ_PGEM01000208.1 GCF_002934005.1 Cuspidothrix issatschenkoi CHARLIE-1
ACTTACGGCGAATAGTTAATATCTGATAAGTAGCTTCACAAACTTGGATATTATCAGGTATACCATGGGATTCCATTCTACTAGCTGTATTTATTTTACCAGATCAAATTCCGCTGGCTATTAAACGACCTTTAGCGATCGCATCCATACACAAGCAAATATTGCTACCGGAGCAGTGGGCATGATTACAGAACCGGTACAAAAAGACTTCAACTCAATCCCCATTTTGCGTTATGAGTAAATCAGTGTAACCCTATTGAGAGAAAATCAATGGCTCGTCCCCCGACATTAACTTTTGATCGTGGCACATTAATTTTACATCCGCCGCCACGCAGTAAAACCTGGATAGACTATGCAATTTGGGATGATAGAATTGAAAAATTCCGCATTCCTGCCATTAGATACCGTCCCTTAGTTGAAGCACTCCAAGCAGAAGCAACGGATTTTATTGATGAAGCTAAGGCTTTTTATCCTCTGGAGTTGGTATCTAGCCTAGAAATGACACCCTATCCCCACCAGAATGAGGCGTTAGCCGCTTGGAAATTGGCGGGACGACAGGGGGTAGTTGTCCTACCAACGGCGGCGGGAAAGACTTATTTAGCCCAAATGGCGATGCAAGCTACACCACGCACGACGTTGATTATAGTACCAACTTTAGATTTAATGCACCAGTGGTATGCTCACTTAGTAGCAGCTTTTCCTGATGGGGAAGTAGGATTACTGGGAGGTGGTTCACGGGATAGAACGGCGATTTTAGTCGCTACCTATGATAGTGCGGCAATTCACGCAGAGAGTTTAGGTAATAAATATGGCTTAATAATTTTTGATGAGTGCCACCATTTACCTACAGATTTTAACCGAGTTATTGCCGAATATGCGATCGCCCCCTACCGTTTAGGACTTTCTGCCACACCAGAACGCACAGATGGCAAACACACTGAATTAAATATTCTCATTGGTAAAGAAGTTTATCGTCAACGCGCTGAAGATTTAGCAGGTAAAGCTTTAGCAGCCCATGAAATTGTGCAAATTAAAGTTAAATTATCCCAACTAGAACGGGAAAAATATAATCACCTAATTCAAACTCGCAATGATTTTTTAAAGCAATCAAAAATTTCTTTAGGAAGTCTCCAAGGTTGGCAGATGTTTGTGCAAATGAGTGCAAGATCACAGTCTGGACGCAGAGCCATGTTATCACATCGTCAAGCCAAAGAAATTGCTTTAGGCACAGATGGGAAAATTCGGGTACTTGTAGACTTATTAGCCACCCATTATCCCGAAAGAATTTTAATTTTCACTGCTGATAATGCTACAGTTTATCGCATCTCTCAAGACTTATTAATTCCCGCAATTACCCATCAAACCCCAGTTAAAGAAAGGCATGAAATATTAACTAAATTTAAAGAAGGTGAATATAATACTTTAGTTGCTTCCAATGTCTTAAATGAAGGTGTAGATGTCCCCGCAGCTAGTATTGCCATTATTTTATCAGGTACAGGTTCAACCAGAGAATATATTCAACGTTTGGGGAGAGTCTTACGTAAAGGTAATATAGCCAATAAACAAGCAATTTTATATGAAGTCATCGCCGAAGACACCAGCGAAGAAGGAACTTCAGCTAGACGCAGAGGCGAAAATAAAACTCCAGAAGAAAAACTCAAAAAAGGCAATTTACAAGTTATTTATAGCAGTGAAAAGAAAAGCGATTTAAAAGCAGCAGAACAATTAGAAATTAACTATTCAACCGAAAAGAAAGATGTTACCAACGGATCTACTAATACACCGCCAAAACGGCGAAGAAATTATCCCCAAAAGACTGAAACTTGATCAAAAACATTTGAATTTAGCCACTGAGTTAATTAATTTTTTTCAAGAAGCAGTTGGCAAAACTCAAGGACTATTAGAACGTCAATTAACCGACTTTGAAGGAGATACCACAGATTACCGGATGAAACGGGGTTTAGCCTATATTCTCAAAAGTGGTTTTTGCACCTTTGAAATAGTTAGTCCCCTTGAACCACCCATGTTAAGAGCAAAAGTATTTGCATTAGCAGCAAAATCCATTTCTAGTCGGGAATCAACTGATATTATTTTAAATAAAATTGCCGATGATTTAAGTCAAGAACTCAACCAAGAAGTTTTACCTAATCAAATCCGCAATGGACTTTATGCCGATTTATCAGAAAATAAAATCTTAACAGCTTTTGATGCCCCTAAACCAGAAGATGTATTACATCGTTATAATTTATCTCAAATCCAAGGAGTTTTTTACAAAGCTAGTCAATTAATATTAAATGCTCATCGCAATGTTCCTGGAGAATATAAACTCTTATTTCGTTATTTAAAGCTATTTCAATTAATGGCTTATATTGAGGGTGATGCCGATCATGGATTTACAATTACCGTAGATGGTCCGACAAGTTTATTTACTTCCAGCACCCGTTATGGTTTGGCCATAGCCAAATTAATTCCCGCTTTACTTCATGTCACAAAATGGAGTTTATCAGCCACTTTACAAACCCGTGATTTTTATACAAATGAATGGAGAACAGGACGTTTCACCCTCAATTCTGAATGTGGCTTAGTATCCCACTACCCTCCAGGAAAGCCCTATGATAGTATGTTAGAAGAATCCTTTGCTAGTAAATGGGATGCTTTAAAAAGTGGTTGGATCTTAGAAAGAGAAGTAGATTTAATTCCCATTCCTGGTAGTGTTATGATTCCCGATTTTCGTCTAGTTCATCCAGACGGACGGACGTTTTTATTAGAAATTGTCGGTTATTGGCGACCAGAATATTTACAAAAGAAATTTGCTCAAGTTAAACGGGCAAATTGTGATAATTTAATTTTAGCTATTTCTGAAAGATTGAACCTAGAAAAAGCTGGCGTAAAACTAGATAATGTTTCTGGGAGAATAATTTGGTTTAAAGAAAAACTATTACCAAAATCTGTATTAGCCGTTATGGAATAATCTAGGCTAGATATTATTGTTTTAACTCACATTCCGCACCCTAAACTGTCACAGATCAAAAAAGCCATTAAAGTAGTACATAATAACTAAAAGCACCTCAAAAGTTAAGAGGCTTAATGAGAATAAGTTGCATTAAAAGGAACATGGTGTGAGAAAGTGAAGCTTGGTAACAAAAATAAAAGAAAAAAAAATGAATTGATAACCAAATAAGAAATAATT
>NZ_PGEM01000209.1 GCF_002934005.1 Cuspidothrix issatschenkoi CHARLIE-1
ATTAAAGAAGAACGATTAGTAGTAACAAGACTATCTAAGTTACTTAATAATCGGCTTGCTTGTTTAGCTGTGACACTAAAATCCTGAGCTGTTGTGCCTAATTGCTCCGAGGTTTTACTAGCACTGGCGGTTAATTTGTTTGCGGACAGCTGTAATGTCACTGCTGTACCAGAAAATATCCCCAATTGTCCTCGGAAGCTTTTGCTTAAACTTTGCAAATCCTTGGTTAAATCTGCGATATTCTCAGCCGCATTGGCTGATGTTTCTAAGGTACGATTAATATTTTTATAGAACTTTTCATTGCTATATTGATCTGCAAAATTAGATGTTTTACGGATCAATTCATCAACACTAATACCAATTTCACCTTTTAAGCGAGAACCATTACAAATAATCAAGTTAGAGTTACAGTTTTTATCTAGAGGGTTAGCTACAATATCTGAGGGTAAATCCGCTTTTGGTGTAATATCTATAATATTTTCGCTAATTAATCCACTTTGATTAGCTTCAATTAGCGCATTGCTAGGAATAATCAATTTAGGTGAATCAATTTGAATTTCTACATCAATAACATTTGTTCCCGCTTGGAGGTTGGTAATACTTCCCACTTTCACACCACGAAAACGCACTGCTGAACCCTTTTGCATTCCTCCGGCGTTAGTAAATTCGATAATTGCTTTATATGAAGTTTGTCCAGGGGTAATTCTATTTAACCATAGTAAAATTACTCCAGATGCGCCTAGACCTAGTAGGAGCAACAATCCTACAGATCCTTCTCTTCTCATGCGTGCGGACGTGAAACTGCTAATTAGCTCTCGCATTTGTTCCTCCACCGAAAAAAAGTACACTTGGCATTTTTTTAACCAATAGTTCCTTAATGGTACAAGCCTCCGGATTTATTTGTGGAATCAATCCAAAATCCAAAATTGAATGTACTTAACCTACTACTTGAATAGGTCCTTGTACTCTACCACTCATAAATTGTCGAATTAACGGATTTTCTGTGTGATCTATTTCATTTACTTTACCTTGCCATTGCACTTTGCCTTGATAAAGGAATACTATTTGGTCGGAGGTACGGCGAATGGTACTATCTTGGTGAGTGACGATGCAGTATGTACTACAAACTTCTTGGGTATGTTGTAAATCACGGATTAAATCCTCTATGACGGTGGAGGCAATGGGGTCAAGTCCGGCTGTCGGTTCATCATATAATAAAACCTCTGGACTATCTGTGGGGTGATCTGGGTTAGACATGATGGCGCGAGCAAAACTAACTCTTTTTCGCATCCCTCCCGAAAGTTCGGAGGGGTAAAGATGGCCAATTGCTGCTAAACCTACCATTTCTAATTTTTCGTTGACAAGTTCCCGAATTTGCGATCGCTTTAAATCGGAATTTTGATAAAGTAAAAAGCCAATATTTTCTTCTACTGTTAAAGAGTCAAATAAGGCCGCTTGCTGAAATACCATGCCAATTCCCACAGGATCAGCACCATCTTCTATTAAACCATTTCTTTTG
>NZ_PGEM01000210.1 GCF_002934005.1 Cuspidothrix issatschenkoi CHARLIE-1
CTATATATTGAGGGGATACGAATTAATTAATATTATTAATAATAATAATAATAATAATGAAGAAGATACATATTTTATAATTATTGATATTTTAGTGGCAATTCCGGTTAGAAATTTAAATTTCATCAGAACCTTAATTAAGTTGATCAATAGTCCTGTTAAACCTAAACATTATTCTTTAATCTGTTACTACTTAATACAAATTCTACAAGGTGATTTATTTGCAGAAGCAGTATCAGGATTAAAAGATAGATGGATAAATGAAGAAGAAGAAGATCAGGATATATTACATATTCTCTGGCATTGCGCCCAAAATATGACCTATCCCGAATTTTACCGCGTTTGGCATGGCAACAAAACCACAATTAAAAACCTAGAATCTCAATTTAAAAATACTCATTTCCTCCTTACCCAACTCCAACCCACAGAAAAAACATATCCCCTTACCCTCAACCTAAAAACCCTCCAAAACGAAACAGACATCATAGAAATATCTCAAGAAATCTGCAACCAAATTTACTTTACAGCTTGTCCCGAAAATCCAGAAATTCCTCAAATAAACAACGCACCTCAACTAAAAAGCAAAATTCCGCAAATTAAAAAACATCTACAAACTGAAAACCTAGCATTAATTATCAACAACTGCGAACCAAATCAAGAAATGATCAAATTCTGCAATAAACTAACAGATGTCTTACACATTGCCTTTATCACAGAACAACCTCTAGACGCACCATTAAAAGGTTTTCCCAATCAACCAAACTTACTCAATGTTATTCAACATTGGATTAATGAAATAGGGTGAAATAATCAAAGATGAAATTTCAAGCATTGATGATATTAATGGAGTATTTATAGAACCCATTTAGTATCTATGGCGATCGCAAAGCATGACATAAGAATCACATTTTTAATACTGTAATTCCTTCTAAAGTTAATTCCCAGCGATCACGTGGTGAATCTTGTTCTACATAACGGTTGACTAATCCCCGATGGGCAAGATTTTTTAAAACTTCCATCATATCAGGTTCTCTCAGAACATCTTGACGGGAAAGCGCATTCGCTAATTCATACCAACTCCATTGACCTTTTCCTTTCTCAACTAATTTTAGTAAAACAAATTCTAGCTGAGTTAATTGAGTCGTGTTTTTCATATCATATCCTCCACACTAGAATAAATTTATCAATTAACCCCTCCTAAAGAGGATATAGAATTTCAGGGTTTTTGTTAAAAATTACATATTCTCAAGAGTTTAGATTTATGTCTCTGCGTGAATACAAACCCGGAACTACCTTCCCCGGAGTCATCGGCCGGACAGTTGATAAATCCAGTCCAGCTTGGCCGGAACCATTGCGGGCAAAAGAAGGTACACCAAACGTCCTATTTATCGTCTTTGATGATACGGGTTTTGGACAATTTGGATGTTACGGCAGTCCCATCAAAACACCCAACCTAGACGCACTAGCCGCTAATGGTTTACGCTACAACAACTTACACACAACGGCACTGTGTTCTCCCACCCGTTCTTGTCTGCTGACTGGGCGCAATCACCATTCTAACGCCATGTCCTGCATTACAGAAGGGTCTACGGGTTATCCCGGAGGTAATGGGAATATTCCCTTTGAAAATGGCTTTCTCTCAGAGATATTACTCCAAAAGGGTTATAACACCTATGCGTTAGGAAAATGGCATTTAACCCCCTCAGACCAACTTTCAGCCGCAGGCCCCTATGATCGCTGGCCTCTCGGTCGTGGTTTTGAGCGTTTTTATGGCTTTTTAGGCGGAGAAACCCACCAATATTATCCAGATTTGGTTTATGATAACCACACCGTTAAGCCAGAAAAGACCCCCGCAGAAGGCTATCATTTAACGGAAGATTTAACAGACAAGGCCATTAGCTTTATTGCTGATGCCAAGCAGGTTGCCCCAAATAAGCCTTTTTTCATGTATTTCTGTCCGGGAGCAATGCACGCCCCCCATCATGTCCCCAAAGAATGGGCTGATGCCTACGCTGGACAGTTTGATGATGGTTGGGAAGCTTACAGGGAAAAGGTTTTTGCCCGTCAGCAGGAAATGGGGATTGTTCCCTCTGATGCCGAACTTTCTCGCCATGATCCCGATGTCCCGCACTGGGATACTCTCCCGGCGGACGAAAAACGGCTTTATGCCCGGATGATGGAAGTATATGCTGGTTTTTTAACCCATACTGACCACCATATCGGTCGTTTACTCGATTTTCTTAAATCTATCGGTGAGTTCGAGAACACTGTAATTATGGTGATTTCGGACAATGGGGCAAGTTCGGAAGGAGGACCAACTGGTTCAGTAAATGAAAACCTGTTTTTTAACAATGTGCCAGAATCCCTAGAGGAAAATCTCAAGGCATTGGATAAACTAGGCAGTGCCGAAACCTTTAACCATTATGCTTGGGGCTGGACTTGGGCAGGGAATACGCCTTTTAGGCGGTGGAAACGGGAAACCTATCGGGGGGGAATTAGCGACCCTTTAATTGTGCATTGGAGTCAAGGTATTGAGGCAAAAGGGGAAATTCGGACTCAGTACGCTCATGCTATTGACCTTGTGCCAACGGTGCTGGAATTACTGGAAATTGAACCACCCACAACGATTAAGGGTGTGACTCAATCTCCCATTGAAGGTGTCAGTTTTGCCCATACTTTTAATCATAGTAACGCCCCTACTAAGCATATTACCCAGTATTTCGAGATGATGGGACATCGTTCTCTTTACTATGATGGTTGGCGGGCGGTTTGTCCTTGGCCGGGTCCCTCATTTACGGAGGCAGGGCAGTTTTTTGGTGAGGCGATTTCGGCGGAAACTCTAACGGATTTGGATACTCATCATTGGGAACTGTATCACGTCGCCTCAGATTTTGCGGAAAATCACAATATCGCGGCTGATAATCGCCCTAAGTTGATTGAAATGATTGCTACTTGGTATGTGGAAGCTGGAAAGTATAATGTGTTGCCTGTGGATGGACGTGGTGTGCAACGAATAGCGGAAGAACGCCCCCAGCTTGCTGTGAATCCTAGCCGCTATGTTTACTATCCTGATACTCAAGCGATTCCCGCCGGTAGTGCGGTGAGGGTGTTAAATCGTCCCCACAGTATTACGGCTGATGTGGAGATTCCCCCAGGTGGCGCAGAAGGAATATTACTGGCTCACGGGGGTAATGATAGTGGCTATTCTTTCTATGTCCAAAATGGCAAACTGCACTGGGTTCATAATTATGTGGGGCGATCGCTTTATCATGTTGAATCTAGGTCATCTGTGCCGGCAGGTCGTCATCAGTTGCGCTTTGAGTTTAAAGTCACGGGTCAACCAGATTTAGCCAAGGGGAAAGGAACGCCAGGACGCGCCCAACTGTATATTGATGAGAAATTGGTCGGGCAAATTGATGTGCCTGTAACTACTCCCTTAGCACTTGGTTTGACCAGTGGTGTCACCTGTGGAATTGCCCCTGGTGCGCCTGTTACACCGGATTATAAACCGCCTTTTAAGTTTACGGGTAAGATTTATTGTGTGATGGTGGATGTGAGTGGTGATTTGATTCAAGATCGGGAAGCTGAAATGCGGACTATTATGGCGCGACAGTAAAGATTAACTCAAGATGTATGCGATCGCTTTCAGGATTGCCATAGGCGATCGCACTTGAACATCTAGGAAAATAATTAAACTAATACCAAAATACTTTCCGTATTTTTATCTAAGTTCCGTTATTTTTGAAGGTTGGAGTTTTTGCAGACGATCAAATGACTTCATCGGTTATTGAAAATGCTATAATTGAAGGTATAAATACCGATTTTATATTGATAAGAGAGTTTAATGTTAACAGTCAAATGCCTGGTAAATTGCGATGTGTAGTTTCAGATTATGTTATGGCTAAGGCTATTGGTATACAGCAACATGAGTTATGATAAAAGACATAGATAAAAGTTCCACCCCAAATCTTTAATTATGAGTCTCCATCCCCTCTTGAAATTTGACATTGCTGAACTCAGCATTGCAGAACGTATTCAACTTGCTGAAGATTTATGGGACAGCATCTTAGAACAGCAAGAAGAACTTCCCTTGAGTTCAGCACAACAACAAGAATTAGAGCGACGGTTAGAAAATTACGAAAAAAACCCTACAACCGGTTCTAGTTGGGAAGACGTTAAGAAACGGTTAGGATTTTCCCAATGAACTATAAGCTGATTATTCAGCCAGAAGCAGAATACGATATCCAAAATGCTTTTGAGTGGTACGAATCCCAAAATCCGGGTTTAGGTTCGGAATTTGTTCGTGCTGTTGATGCTTGTCTGTCTGGAATTGGAAGACAACCCCTTGCTTACCCTCCTTGATAAATTTATTTTAGCATGATATATTATTTTTGACAAGGGCGTAATACATAATATTGGAAAAACCTCAAATGTTCTTTGCTCTTACTCGGCTATGCCTCGTATTGATTGAGAACGATTTCGGTTTTTCCCGCCTTATATCCCGCCACTGATTAGGAGTACCAAATTCAGTGGGGGACTTACGGCGTAGTAGTTAAAGTTATTTGAAGGTGTAGAAATAATTACAATAGATGAATTTTTAAATCTAGTTTTGTAGTTATGTAGGGTGGGTTAGGTTGGAACAGCATCAACAAGTAGGCAACTGAATGGTAGCGGTAAGCCAGTGAAGTTAATTTAGATACGAGTAGCCGTTAAAGCGGTCAAACTGTTATTTAAAGAGCTTGTTTTGATTAGAAAAGTTGTAGAGTGAAGTAAAAGCTTTTTCCTTGCGTGGAGAATCACAATTGTGAAGTTACAGCGACCAATATTAGTGGGAGGACTAGGACTATCGTTCTCCCTGTGGATGTTAAATAGCTGGCATGATTCAATAGTTCAAGTGGGAGAATTTGGACTTCTGAGTGCTTTAGCTGTCGGTGGGGGTTTATGGTTATTGAAAAAAAATCTGCCCCAATTGGGTGAACAGCTAAATGATATAGTTGCAGATAGAGCCTCTGTAGAAAAAGCGATCGCTCAAACCGAAGTCATAATTAATCAACTTGCCCAAGAAGCAACTGATCATCCTTACCTAGGGATACTCCGGGAAAAACTCGCTCAATTGCCTTTAGAACTTAATAGAAAGGAAATTGCTGTGGCTGTAACCGGGGGGAAATCTGTAGGTAAAAGTACGATTATTGAAGTTCTCAAAAATGCTCAAATATTGCCGGAAATATCTTGGTATTTTAACGAAACAGTACCTTTATTTTCTGCCGTTGGTGAAAATTCTGATCAACTCACTTTATCGGCAATGCAGAAATCTGATTTTGTCTTATTCTTGACAAATGGTGATTTGACAGATTCAGAATTTCAAGTTTTACAACAATTAAAAGCGGTAAAACAGGCGACATTATTGGTTTTCAACAAACAAGACCAGTATCAACCCGATGAACGCGCTACAATTCTCCAATCATTAAAACAGCGCGTGGGGTTAAATGTAGTTGCAACTGCGGCTTCTCCCCTACCTGTAAAAGTGCGAAAACATGAAAATGATGGTTCTTTCCAAGAATGGATGGAACAACCAGCGCCAGATGTCCAACAGTTAACCCAACAGTTAGGAGAAGTATTAGCAAAACAGGGAGAACAGCTAGTTTGTCATACCACAAATCGCAAAGTATTATTATTGAAAGCCGAAGCTAAAAATTGTTTAAATGGAGTCAGACGCGATCGCTCGACACCCATTATAGAACAATATCAATGGATTGCGGCAGCAGCAGCATTTGCTAATCCTTTACCTGCCTTAGATATTCTGGCAACTGCGGCGATAAATGGCCAAATGGTCATGGATTTGGGTAACATTTATCAACAAAAAATTTCCTTAGAACAAGGGCAACAAGTAGCGGGAACTATGGGAAGTTTAATGTTGAAATTAGGATTAGTGGAACTTTCTACCAAAGCTGTAACTAGTATTCTCAAAACTAACCTTGCTACCTTTATCGCTGGAGGAATGGTAGAAGGAGTTAGTGCCGCTTATCTAACCAGAGTAGCCGGATTAAGTTTAGTGGAATATTTTGAACAGCAAGAAATTGCTTTAGAATCTGGAAATGCCTTAAATCTGGACAAACTGCGCCAAGTTTTGGAAACCGTATTCCAGCAAAATCAAAAATTGGCTGTTTTAGAAGCTTTTGTTAAACAAGGTGTGAAGCGGTTGTTACCAGAAGCCAAACCTGTGGAAAGTGCAGCATAATAGCATTTCTTTGTAAATTTGCATACAATTTACCCCTCGGCTTCGCCGTCTCTCCTTAGTAAGGCTACCGTGTACAGTCTAATCAAGTTGCCTAATAGGGTTTTGATGCCCCTAACCCCAATTCTGGGGGAATAAGAATTTCAAAGTCCCCCAAACTTGGGGGATTTAGGGGGCTAAATAATCATAAAACGAAGACAGATAAGCTGTTACGCAACAAAGTTGTATAATCCT
>NZ_PGEM01000024.1:0-84069 GCF_002934005.1 Cuspidothrix issatschenkoi CHARLIE-1
TCCTGGGTTTTTGGCTAAATATTGCTGATGGTATTCTTCAGCATAATAAAATTCAGGTGCATCTAAAATTTCTGTGGTAATTTTACCATAACCTGCGCTACTGAGGGCAGCTTGATAGGTGTTACGTGATGCTTGTGCTAGTTGTTTTTGATTTTCGGAATAGACGTAAATTCCTGAACGGTATTGAGTCCCGGTATCATTACCTTGACGCATTCCTTGGGTAGGGTTGTGACTTTCCCAGAAAACTTTCAACAGTTGGGAATAAGGGATGATTTTGGGATCAAACACCACTAATACCACTTCATTGTGACCTGTTAAGCCGCTACAAACTTCTTGATAAGTAGGGTTAGGTGTGTAACCAGCAGCATAACCTACCGCAGTGGTATAAACCCCTTCGAGTTGCCAGAATTTGCGTTCTGCTCCCCAAAAACAGCCTAAACCAAACATGGCAGTTTCCAAGCCTTCGGGAAAAGGTGCTTTCAGAGGATTTTTGTTAACGTAATGATGTGCTGGTACTCGCATTACTTCTGCCCGTCCTGATAAAGCTTCCTCTGGTTTAGGCATAGCTGACTTTTTACCAAATCCGAATATTCCCATGGGTTTAAATTTGTATTATGTATGATTGCTATTCTTTTCTATTGTAAAGATTTTTATCAGATTTTTAGAGGGACATAAGAGTGTTTTGGGCGGTTGGATCTTGAATTATTATTGAGTGAGTAAGGAAACAAACATAGATCCCCAGATCCCGGACTTCTTGAAGAAGTCCGGGATCTAAAGCACGAAGGAAAAATACAGATGAATGTCTCTTTAGAAGTTCTGATCACTAGCGCGAAAGCGGGAAAACTGATTAGTTTTCCTACGGATACAGTCCCCGCACTGGCAACAATACCAACACAAGCGGAATTAATTTATGTTGCTAAACAACGGAGTTTAGACAAACCATTAATTTTAATGGCGGCTACTGCTGAAGATTTATGGGATTATGTTCAGGGTAGTGAATTAGAATATCAGATTTGGCAAGAAGTTGTGAATCAATATTGGCCAGGGGCGTTAACTTTAGTTTTACCAGCTAGTGGAAAAATTCCTCCAGTTATGAATCCTAGGGATCCAAACACGATTGGTATTAGAGTTCCTAATCACGCAGTAACTCAAAGTATTTTAGCCCAAACTGGTCCCATGGCGACAACTAGTGTTAATTTATCAGGTCAACCTGCTTTAGAGAAAAAAGCAGAAATAGAAGCTCAATTTCCAGAAGTTTTAACTTTAGAATCAATAGAATATCAAGGTTTGGGTATACCTTCCACTGTTGCAAAATGGACTGGTAGTAATTGGCAGATTTTAAGACAAGGTAGTATTAAATTGTAAGTAAGAATTCAGGTAAAGCAAAAAGATCCCCGACTTCTATGAGCAATTTATCAATATTAAGAGTTTCAGGATTAAAAAAGTGAATTAGGTGCAAGGATTAAAAGCATATAACTTTCTCAGATTCGAGACTATTCTTATTTCCTCCTAATTCTTCCTCCTAATTCTTCCTCCTGACTCCTAGCCCTCACGAAAAGACTTTTTCAGCAAACCCTAATTAACTGCAATTTTTGTAAATATGAATTTTAACAACTGGTTGTATTTAGGAACGGGAATAGGATTAGGCATAGGTTTTTATAGATTGTTCCTACAGTCTACTAAATCTGCGTTGATTCCTCCTCAAAATTCTCCACAACATGAAGAAAGTCAACTTTTGCAAGAATTGAAACAAACTCAATTAGCTTATTATCAATCGCGAGAAATGAGTCAATTTAAGGCTGGTTTTTTAGCGAGAACTAGCCATGAATTGCGATCGCCATTAGGTGCTGTAATCGGATTACATCAATTAATTTTAGAAGATTTATGTGAAAATCCTGAAGAAGAGAGAGAGTTTATTGAACAAGCTCATGAGAAATCCTTAAAATTACTAAAACTCATTGATGAAATTTTGCATATTTCTAAATTAGAATCTGGGAGAAATAAATTAGATATTGAGACTTTACAATTATCAGAATTTTTACAGGATATTTATGATTTAACTTATTTACTGGCAGCTAATCGCAATTATCCTTTTACTTTATCATTACCAGATCCAGAAATTCATATTTTAGCAGATTCCCGATGGTTGAAACAAGTATTAATAAATTTAATAGATACGACGATTAAGGAAATGGAAGAAGGTAATATTTATCTCTCTAGTAATTTACCTACAGGTAATCATGTAAATATTTGGTTAGATGTCCCAACTGTTGCTGTAGTTACAAGTGAATCTCTAGATTTAATCACAACTGAAAATCCAGAACTTCAGGAAAATATAGATTTATCTCCAGGAATGAAACTTTTACTAAATCAAAGTTTAGTAGAATTGATGGGAGGAAAATTAGAAATTTTGCCTTTACCCACCAATGACGAAAAAGCACAGCAGTTAAGCAGATTGCAAATATCTATACCTATAGAGACTCTTGAAAAGAAATCTCTTCAGTCATGAAAGCATCATAATTAAAGTGATTACGTAAAACCATTGTGGTTGTGTTATTGACTTGAAACCCAATCTTTTCATAAAATTCCTGTTGGTTAGTCGTCATCAAGTATACACGCTCTACTTTTTGCATTCGTGGATGACTTAAAACAGTTTCTACTAACTTACTTCCTAACCCATTACCTTGATAGTCTGGATGAATCACAACATCCCAGATTGTAGCGCGATAGATACCATCAGAAGTCGCTCTAGCAAAGCCAATTAATAATTCCCTATCCCAGATAGAAATAACAGGTTCGCTGTTAACAATAGCTATACCCCAATCCTTAATACTGCGTCCTTTTGCCCAAAAAGCAGTCAGGTTAAAAAGTTCTTGAAGTTGATAAAGATCAATATCCGCATGACTTTGGCTAAACTGAATCTGAGAGTATTTCATTTATAGACACCTAATGATTCTAGTATCTTTGCTTCTGTTATGACATATTTTCAGGAAAATTACCCAAGTTGTATAGATGTATGCGACATTTTATTTAAAAATTCAACTTATACTTAATTGGGAAAATCCTCACCGATTTTTAAAGTCTTCCCAACTAGAACCATTTGTAGGATTTTTTTTGGTAAGCGATCGCTACTAAACTGTTACGCAGCTAAATCAGATAATCCTAATATTTTTAAGTTTTGTGGTGCGCGTATCTTGCCCGCTAGAATTATACAGATATTGAAATAACAACCGATTTTTATTTACAAATCCACTTCCATAGGGGATGGGAAGATCCTTGTTGACGAATACGATAAACTTGCTTTTGTAAATGTTGTTGTTCTTCTAATGGTAATCCCCAAATAATATTCCGACTTTGCCAAACTAAAACAGAAGTTGTCATAGCAATACAAAAACTCAATCCCAGGCTAGATAGCGGATGAAAAATGATTGTATATCGTAATCCTACCCAAGTGAAATATTCATGTAACAAAGAAATTTCTGTCCGCAAGTTCCAGAGGCAAAAAGGCGCAATACATATCCACAAACAGACAACAAGCAACCATCTGCCATATAGTATCAGTCTATGTAGCTTTTGGATTTGTTGAGCAAAATTAGGGTCTAAAACTAATTCTTCTGGTTGAATTTGTGGTTCTTGGGGCTTATCCATAGAAGAGGAAAAAAAGGGTATAAAAGGCAAAGATTATGCAAACAATAAGGCTTGATACTTTTAAAAATCAAACACTTATTGAGATTCGAGACTATTCCTACATCCCTCTAATTCTTACCAAAAAACTTCTGCCCATCATCTATTAATGAATTTAACTTTCCGGCGAATTTGCAGGGTCTTCAACTGGGTAATTTTCGCTGCGTTCTCGCCACCATATCAGTAGTGTACTAGCAATGAAAATACTAGAATAAGCTCCCATAATAAAGCCAACAATTAAGGCTAAGGAGAAATAATGGAGAGTTTCACCTCCAAATAAGAAGATGGCAGTTAATGTCAGTAGAGTTGTTAAAGTAGTGTTAATTGACCTACTTAAAGTTTGGTTAACAGCATCATCAACGACATCAGCAATTGGTTGTTGGGGATGAAGTTTAATAGTTTCCCGAATGCGGTCATAAATAACAACCGTATCATTGACGGAGAAACCCGTGATAGTTAGCAAGGCAACTATAAAGAGGCTATCTACTTCTACACCGAAAACTAAGCCTAAAATTGAGAAAACGCCAGTTGTGATCAGAATATCGTGAAATAAAGCCACTATGGCAAATACGGCATAATCCCACTGAAATCTCACAGCCATGTAGATAGTAATCCCAATAAAGGAAACTATTAAAGCTAACACCCCAGAAGTAAATAACTCTTTACCTAAAGTTGCACCAACAGAGTCAATTTGATTTTTTTCGGGGTCAAAAGCACCAATTTTTTCGCTTAAAGCAGTTTGTAAATTTGTCCGCTGTTCTGTCTCCAAGTTTTTTGTGCGAATAGTAATGCCATTTTCTACATTCTTATCGCCTATTTTTTCAGAGATTAATTGAATGCTACTATCTCCCATGCCTTGAGATTTAGCAACTTCGCGCACAACGTTAATATCTA
Organism: Cuspidothrix issatschenkoi CHARLIE-1; assembly: GCF_002934005.1. Taxonomy (GTDB): domain Bacteria; phylum Cyanobacteriota; class Cyanobacteriia; order Cyanobacteriales; family Nostocaceae; genus Cuspidothrix; species Cuspidothrix issatschenkoi. The sequence goes on from NZ_PGEM01000024.1 coordinate 4,579, forward strand.
TGGGTTGGTCGCAGTTACCAGGTTTGCTACAGTCCCGGACAAATTGTAACCTTGTGCCGCCGATAAAATCCAAACTGGGACGTAGAGGCGCTTTAATACTGGGGTTCATGTAGGATATCACCATCGAGATAATTCCAGCCAGAATAATACTAGAGGAAATAATCCACCACAGACCCCGTGCTTTGTTAATCTGTAATTTCATTGTGCCACTCCTGTCTTATTTGCTACTGGCACATTAGGAGCATAAAGTTCTGTTTTCCGTAATGAGGGAATAGAAATGACTAAAAACATCAACGTGCGACTACAAGTAATTGCGGTAAACATACTTACCCCTACACCTAAAGCTAAGGTCAGCGCGAAGCCTTTGACTAAACCTGAACCCAGCCAAAATAATGCGGCACAAGCAATCCAGGTAGTAACATTACTATCTAAAATACTAGAAAAAGCGCGATAAAAACCAGATTCCACAGAACGGTATAAAGATTTACCTGCTTGTAGTTCTTCTCTTGTACGTTCAAAAATTAAGACGTTGGCATCAACCGCCATACCAATACTGAGGATAAAACCAGCAATTCCTGGTAATGTGAGGGTGATACTCAATAAACAAAAGGCAGCCCAAGTCAGAATGGAGTAAATCAGTAGTGAAACATTGGCGATCATTCCTGGTAGTCTATAGTACAATACCATAAATATTACTACCAAAGTTAGACCACCGATACCAGCATAGATACTTCTTTGAATACTGTCTTTTCCTAAAGTAGCGCCTACGGTTCTTCTTTCCGCAATTTCTACAGGTACAGGTAATGCACCGCCACGCAACTGTACCCCTAAATCATTGGCTTCTTGGGCTTGAAAATTACCTGTAATGATTGCTGAACCACCAGTAATGCCAGTTTGTGCGTGTTCTACGCCTACTGTGGGTGAACTAATCAATTCATTATCAAGAAAAATTCCGATACTACGGCCAGTCCCAGCCAGGTCTTTTGTTAGTCCAGCAAAGAGTTCACCACCTGTTTGATCAAATCGGATGGCTACATTCCAGTTAGTGCCTTGATTGGGTTCACCGTAGGCATCCTTGAGATATTTACCGGTGAGAGGTGGATTGGTGCTTTCAAATAATTCGGCAATTGCTTGATTATTTTTATCAAACTCTTCTTTATTTTTATCAATCGTTGCTTGGTCTTTGGACTTTCTCGCTTCTTCCCGCTTCTGTTTCAAGTCGTTTCTTGTTACCTGGAAGGCGAAAAGCTGAGTTTCTGTATTCTTTTTCTGGACACGGAACTCTAACTGGGCTGTTCCGCCTAATATCCGTTCTGCTTGTTCTGGGTCGTTGACACCAGGTAATTGTACTAAAATTTTATCAGTACCTACAGTTTGAATTAAGGGTTCGGAAACACCAAGACCATTAATTCGCCCTTCTACAACTCTTTTCACAGCTTCCAATTCTCTTTCAGTGATTTGCTTGATTTCTGCTGTTGGTTTCACCTGAATGGTAAGCTGTGAACCGCCCCGTAAGTCTAGTCCCAAGGGTACGGGATTTGTGGCAATCACCGCTATAGCGGCGATTACCAAAACTATAATTAACGCTAATAGCGATCGCTGTTTTTGCATACCATCACTCACAACTGACAAAGGTTATAATAACGTTCTTTTTGCCAGTTGTGAGTAGAAAATTTCAGAGGCAGGAGGCAGTTGTATAGCTAACGCCACCCTTTGCGAAGGAAGTACAACCGTCACCCATAACCTAAACCCGCAAAGCCACCATTTTCTGCACTGCTTCGATGATTTGCTCTGGTTGGATAATGGTTAACCGTTCCAGATTACCGTTATAAGGCGTGGGGATATCTTGGGAAGAAAGACGCAATACAGGGGCATCCAATTCATCAAATAAGCGGTCATTAATGGAGGCGGTTAATTCTGCACCAATACCGCCTGTTCTCATACACTCTTCCACGACAATGACGCGGTGAGTTTTGCGTATTGATGCGCCAATGGTATCAAAATCTAAAGGTTTGAGAGAAATTAAATCAATCACTTCTGGATCATAACCCTGCTTTTCCAAGAGTTTCACAGCTTGCAGTACATGATATCGCATCCGAGAGTAAGTGAGAATTGTCACGTCCTTACCTTGGCGTACTACTTCCGCTTTATCTAGGGGTAGTACATATTCTGTTTCTGGTAGGTCTTCTTTTAAGTTATAAAGTAAAACGTGTTCAAAAAATAACACAGGGTTATCATCACGGATGGCAGCTTTCAAAAGTCCTTTAGCGTTATATGGCGTAGAGCAAGCTACAATTTTTAAGCCGGGAACAGCCTGGAAATAAGCTTCTAGACGTTGGGAATGTTCTGCTCCTAATTGTCTACCCACACCACCAGGCCCACGAATCACCATAGGGATTTTAAAGTTACCGCCAGAAGTGTAGCGTAACATACCCGCATTATTAGAAATTTGGTTGAAGGCGAGGAGCAAAAAGCCCATATTCATCCCTTCAATAATCGGTCTTAACCCAGTCATAGCCGCACCTACAGCTATCCCAGTAAAGCTGTTTTCGGCAATAGGAGTATCTACAACTCGCAGATCACCATATTTTTGGTGTAAATCTTTAGTAACTTTATAAGAACCGCCGTAGTGTCCTACGTCTTCACCAAGAACGAATACGCTGGAATCGCGTGCCATTTCCTCGTCAATAGCTTCCCGCAGGGCGTTGAAAAATAGTGTTTCTGCCATTTAGACCTTTATTGCAATTTATCGTTATAAAATTTTATCCTGCCATTGTCCCAAATACCGTCAACCGTAGCACTAGATTAGTAATGGAGAATTAGCGAACTGCTTACAGCACAGCTAGTTACCTCTGGGACGCTTTGCGAACGCGATCGCCATTCCCCATTTTCAGTTATCCTTAATCTTAGTCAGAAGACGGTTAAAATCTCCGTACAGTAGATGCAACTAAGTTACAGTGTGGCGAACCCAGACTATATAATATCACTAAAATCCTGACTGTGAAAACAATTTTAAACTCAATTCCCAATGAAGTGAATTGGCAAGATATCGTACAATTTAAAAAATTAGATCAGCGTGTTGCGATAGCTAATGAAATTTGTGCAAATCTCATTGGTGTGAATGAAGGTTATATCGAATGGTGTCCTGATAATGAGCCACCAACGCAGTTAGAAACCTTGCTTTGGTGGTGGGTTATCCGTCCTGATTTGGGAGCGGCTATTGCAAGTGAAGCACCGCAAGAACTAAAGGAAATTATCAGTCAATACATCCTTAATTTATGATCTTATCAGTCCAAGATGCAGAAACTATTATTCTCGATGCTGTCCAACCTTTAAACCAAAAACATGATCTAGAAATTGTTGATTTATCCACAGCATTTCACCGAATTTTAGCAACTCCTGTAATTAGTAATTTAGATTTTCCCCATTGGGATAATTCGGCAATGGATGGTTTTGCAGTGCGTTATGAAGATGTGCAAAATTCCAGTCCTGAAAATCCCACAAGTTTAGAAATTGTTGTAGAAATTCCCGCCGGATATCAACCCCAAATTACTATTAAACCAGGACAAGCAGCACGAATTTTTACTGGTGCAATTATGCCACAGGGTGCGGATACTGTAGTCATGCAGGAAAAAACTAATTTCCAGGAAAATAAAGTTTTTATTCTTGCTGCACCCCAACCCCAAGAATTTGTCAGACATCAAGGAGATTTTTACCAAGCGGGAAAAGAACTTTTACCAGCAGGAATTAAACTAAATGCAACAGAAATTGCCATTTTAGCCGCAGCACAATTATCTAAAATCAGTGTTTTCCGCCGTCCACGGGTGGCAATTTTTTCTAGCGGTGATGAGTTAGTAACACCAGAACAAACCCTAAAACCTGGACAAATTGTAGATTCTAACCAATATGCTTTGGCTGCTTTAGTTAAAGAATTAGGTGCAGAAGTGTTAATGTTAGGAATTGTTAAGGATAATCTCACTGCTTTAACCGAAACTATAAATTATGCTATTAATAATGCAGATATAGTTCTTTCCTCCGGTGGAGTGTCTGTAGGTGATTATGATTATATTGATAAAATCTTAGCATCTCTGGGGGCAAAAATTCATTTTCGGGCTGTGCAAATGCGTCCAGGAAAACCTTTAACTTTTGCCACCTTTCCCAATTCTCTATACTTTGGGTTACCTGGAAATCCGGTTTCTGCTTTGGTGACTTTTTGGCGATTTGTGCAACCTGCAATTAAAAAACTTTCGGGTATTAATAGAGGTTGGGAAGCAAGATTTGTCAATGTAAAATCCCAGAGTGAGTTAAAATCTCAAGGCAAGATGGAAACTTATATTTGGGGTAATTTGACCTTAAATAAGAATATTTATGAATTTCTCCCAACTGATGGTAATTTAAGTTCTGGTAATTTAATTAATTTAGCCCAAACTAATGCTTTAGCCGTTTTACCTGTGGGAAAAACTTTTATTTCTCCAGGTGAGGATGTTTTAGTTTTGCCAGTTGGGTAATTATATCATGTTCAGTATTCAGCTATAGCACTTGTTTCCAGATCCCCGACTTCTTTGATTGATTGTATTCGGAAAGGATAAATCTATCAAAGAAGTCGGGGATCTTATCACCTCACCTGAATTCTGACTCTAGTTGTAGAGACGTTCCGGCAGAACGTCTTTACCAAAGTTATTTGCCACAGCCTCAGTTGAAACTAATAGTTATTTGATATCGTAACCAAATAAGTTAGGATCAACTTCTCCTAATTGCAAATCCGCTAAACCATATTCAGCCCAACGTTTATCTACCATAGCGGCAACATCGGTATCTGATTTTAATGGTTCACCCCATTCATGTTCTGTTTCTGGGGGAATTTTGGTAGTTGCATCTATGCCCATTCTCCCGCCTAAACCCAGTTTTTCACTAGCAAAATCTAAGGTGTCGAAGGGAGTATTCGGTAATATAAATACGTCTCTTGTGGGGTCAACTTTGGAACTAATTGCCCACACGACTTGACGCGGATCACGAACATTGATATCCTTATCAACCACGATCACAAATTTAGTATAGGTGAATTGTGGTAAGGCACTCCAAAATGCTAAAGCTGCCCTTCTGGCTTGTCCAGGATAGGCTTTATCTATGGAAATAATTGCCGCTTTGTAGCTGAGTGCTTCCATGGGCAGGAAGAAATCAACAATTTCGGATACCTGTTGGCGTAAAATCGGGGTATATATGCGGTTGAGTGCGATCGCCATCATCGCTTCTTCTTTGGGTGGTAAGCCGCTAAATGTGGTCAGATAAATGGGATCTTTGCGGTGGGTCATGCACTGAAACCGCACCAAAGGCGAGTCTTCTACACCGCCATAATATCCCATGTGGTCACCAAAGGGGCCATCTGGTAAAACTTCTCCTGGGGTAATTGTTCCTTCTAACACAATTTCTGCATCTGCGGGAACTTCTAAATCTACGGTTTTACATCTGGCTAAATTGACACCAGAACCGCCATATAATCCCGCAAATAACCATTCTGACAAATCTACAGGAATGGGTGTGGCGGCGGCCATGATAATTAAAGGATCAATTCCCAGAGCGATCGCTATTTCTAATTTTTTACCACGTTCTGCCGCCTTGCGTAAATGTCTCGCACCGCCCCGCACCGATAGCCAATGTACGGTCATGGTGTTGTGTGATTGCAGTTGCAAGCGGTACACGCCCACATTGGGGATGCCTGTCTCACAATCTTTAGTAATTACTAATCCTAGTGTGATAATCTTGCCCGCATCTCCCGGATAAGGACGTATTAAAGGTAACTTATTTAAGTCTAAATCATTACCCTCTATCACCACCTGTTGACAAGCGGGGAAAAAGTCCCTTCCTGGTTTGGCTTTAACCACATCAAACAAGACTTTGCCAAAATCTATGGCTTGGGAAATCTTTTTCGGTGGTTTGGGTTGCTGAAGCATACTCAGTTTTTTACCCAGGGTTTCTAACTCCTCTGGGCGTTCCATATTCATTGCCCAGCATATCCTTTCCACAGTTCCCATCAAATTTACCGCGACGGGGAAAGATGCACCTTTAACATTTTCAAACAGCAAGCCTGGGCCACCTTTTTGCAGCATCCGGTTAGAAATCTCTGCAATTTCCATATCTGGATCGACTAAAGCAGAAATTCGCTTTAATTGTCCTCTTTCTTCTAGAATTTTAATAAATCCCCGTAAGTCTCTGGCCATTTTCCCTAAAAATTAAGAACTGTAAAGCTATTTCTCATCTTAGCCTTGAACACGGAAAAATCAGTGCCATCATTCCCTGGCGGGTTATGATTACTATAAAAACCGATACTCCCAATTATAAACCGCTCAGTACAAGCCGCCCAATAACCACCTGATTCTGACAATTGTAAGGGCAAAGGAAAAAGAGTATGAAAGGCTACAACTTCCACGCAGCACCACACAAAACCTGAAAACCGTAGTAGCCCAAGTTGCTAGTTATAGGGAACAGCGATCGCATTGGGTGAATAAAGAATTATCGTAACACTAACTTCACTCAACCTATTGATATAGGATTATATCTATCAATAGATATAAAACCTAATTGTAAGAAAAATATAACCTTTACTTATTCACAAATGGCTCGATATTATCCATTTTTAATTAGAGAGGAATTATGTCAAATACCGATATTAAAAACACTGCTATTAATCAAGAACTTTTGATGGATTTAAATATGCATTTAGGGATTCTCAAGTTGGCATCTACCTTGATGATGTTGGAGCAGCGTGGCAATAATCCTACTAGTTTGGCACAGTCTAGCCAACCCCTTGCAGCAGTGATTTCCAATCACTCGTTTCGCTCAATAATTTGGTAGTGGCGATCGCCTACAGCAAATCCCATCGCTCTTTTTCCCTCAATAACAGTTAAAATCAACTATCTGGTTGTATCCATCCTTTAATAATTGCCTTAACAACTCTCAAATATTTATTTTCAAGAACAAACTCATCAATTGCGGTTTCACCACCAGCTTTAAGAGCACTAGCCGCACGGCGTTGGAATGCAGGAGTAGTGTTATCTTTAATATGATCAATTTGTTCTTTTTCAGTAGGTCTAGGATTGGTTTGTTCTAACTGTTTAAGAAGGTTTTGAATCTCTTCTGCTGCTTTTGCAAGATTTTGTCTTTGTTCTGATGTATAATTATTTTGATTAAATGTAACATTACTACCTGATTCTGCTGTATCTACAAATTGGTTATTTGCCTTACTTTGGTTATATTTTGACATTGTAGTATCTCCTTCATTTTGATAGTTTACAAATAAATATTCTACAAATAATAATATTGGTAAAAATACTTTATCGCTTTGTTTGTGTGAATGTTGCAATTTATTAACTTTTTTATTAAGCACATCTAAAATTTTTCCGTTTATTATTGCGGGAGTAAGCTTGTTCAAAAAAAGCAGTATGGAGAAAGCAAGCAATATACTCACAGCGACAATTTTTATTAAAAATCCCGAATCATAATAATTAAGTTCATCAAGCTTCTCTAAAAAATTATTTTGAGTATCATCTAGATGGTTATTTTTTCTTAATTGTTTAGCTTTTTTTTCTACCAAAAATGCATTTAAGTCACCTAAAAGACTGTGATTTTTAGACGACTTATTATAAATAATCATTCCGTATGCCTCGTGGCTTAATGGTTTAGAATAAGGCACAATAGAATATTGTTGGCTTTTACCTGGATTTTGATTTTTGAGATCTTTTAACATACCTTCTAAAATAATTTCATCAGAGGCATATGCCTTAATATTACCAGAATCTAATTTTTCAAAGGCATCTTTTCTGTCAACTTGTATAATTTCTTGTGCTGATGTATAAATTGAACCTATTAGAGAATTTGTAGTTGTAGTCATCCCATAAACTCCGATTACTTCTCCTTTAAAAGGCTCTAGCTGATAAAAAGATGCTTTGTGTATGTTTTTAAGCAAAAGCTTGGCTCCTGTCCAAGCGAAAGAACCAGAAAAACTAGCATCCCTTTTTTCTAGTGAATCTTGACGTTCATTAGTTATGGTGTTAGGTCCACACTCTCCATCTAAACTTGTCCCATCATCTCCATTACCGGAAAATCTCTTATTAACAGATACTTGTCTGTACTCTATACTTATTTCATCTTTATTCTTTTGTTTCATCCATGTTTCTAAATCTTTTAGTAATTCAGGACAGTAACCATTCCACCCCGAAGATTGATCTCGATAACTTACAGGAGGAGAATCAGTTCTAAGTCCAAATATTACTACTTGATTAGTATTATTGTTTGGAGTCTGGGCAAAATCAGGATAGCTGAGGAACAAAATACTGACTATTACCATAGTACTAAGCAAATAATTTAGTTTCATTTTACGTTTTCAAATATCAATAAAAGTCCTATTGATTTAAAAAGCTGTTTGTTAAAGATTATGAATAAACAGATTAAGATTTTGTAAGTCTTTTTAAGATAAAAAGTTTTAGCTTCTTTGGGTTTTGCTGGTTGTTTTTTTTGGCATGATCAAAAATGTCTACATTTATATTTTGTAATACTGACTTCTAATTAATTAAATACTTCCCTAACAATTCCTTGCCTTGTTCTTCCCATTCCCCAAGCCTCTGCTCAGTCTTATCCATAGCCATAGGTGAAAGTTGCGATTCCTACGAAGAGCTTCGCTATCGCTCAGTTTCCCAACGGTTAATAGTGGCATAGGTTACATCTAGATACACTGCAAACCGTTCTTGAGTCAGTCCAGTTAACAGGCGAAACCCCCAAATTAGCCCCCCAATTTCGGGTTATTTGACCACTAATGGTCTTTTTAACATTTGGTTTATTGCCTAGATGTAACAAGTATCATATTTTTTGATATTATAGGCACATTCAAAAATAAAAGCAATAGCAAAAACCGCTAATTTTCCGAAAATTACCTAGTTTTTTAGTTTTCTTTGATGTTTGAATTGAATAAAGTCGAAATATGCACCAAGTAAATCTATTTTCATCTATCAAAAGTTAGATATTAAATAATGCCTACAGCAATTTCTACACACTGATAGGGGATGGTTTTAGAGGGAACTAGCGTTACTGCAACTAATTCGCTCTTGATGATATCTTCTTTTTTATAGATATTTATATATTTATATATGTATATATGTATATATGCACTAACAGGAATAATGATAAAACCTAATAAAATTAGTATAGGTATTACCCCTAAGATCCAATCATTTTTTTTGTCTCATATATAAATTTCAATTGTCCAGTTTTCTAACTTGTTTCACATCAAGAATGAATTAATTCCTCAATTCATGAAAGTGGATTATGAGGTGAAAATAGTCTAAAATCTCTATCCATCTTCGTTTTGTGCTTATTTAGCCCCCTAAATCCCTCAAGTTTGGGGGACTTTGAAATTCTTATTCCCCCAGAATTGGGGGTTAGGGGGCATTTGGGTAGAAACCTTTACTTTTACCCGAATTTACCCCAATTTTACCCCAAAAAACTTGGGACGAGTATTAAACCCGTCCCTAAGTTACATAAAACCTTGAATTAATCGGTTTTTGTAGATTTTTGTTAAAGGCGACACCCGGATTTGAACCGGGGGATGGAGGTTTTGCAGACCTCTGCCTTACCACTTGGCTATGTCGCCATACTCACATCTACTCATATTAGCACCTTTTTTTCCAAATTGCACCCCTTGGGAAAAATTTTTTAGTAATTGGTAATGGGTAATTGGGAAATATAAATATTAATTACCCAGTCCCCTATTCAGGACAATTTCACCTCATCGGCAAAGTTACCCCAACGGACAAAGTAAAATGGACCGGCGACAGAACCCCAAATATGCTGATCTGTGTCCGGATCTCTACCTCGATCACGGCTGATGAATTTTTCGCCATCAATTTCAAAATCACTATCTAGGTAGGTTGTTTGTCCTTTGCGGACGACAATACAACCCTTACCTGGTTCAACAGTGCCTTTAAAGCATTTACCACTCCACTCAACAATCATGTTACAACCGCAGAGTTTTTCTAGGCGATCGCTTGTTAAAGTCTGCAATCTTCCTACATCACGAGATGCACCGTAAAAATCCTTTTCATCTTTGACTGTGTAGTTTTCAATGACAATCTTTTCATTCTCTATCACTAACTTCAACACCCGCACCCGATAGGGATCTTTGAGATCATAATCATACGCCTGTTCTACAAAAAAACCCACCGCAGACAGCAGCGAATAGGGCAGGGGACGCATACATACACGAATATGGGCATAAAAAGCCGGATTTTCAAACACTTGGGCTTGATTACTAAAATCAGCCGCCATCCACTGCGCTAAAGTGGCAATATCTGTAGAATGAGTCATAGGAATTTGGGATTTTCTTAGTCAATAGCCTGGACACACATTAGCTCATTTTAAACCTTGGTGTGTCATGTCGCTTTGATCCAAAATCTAAAATCCAAAATCCAAAATCCTATTAACCGAACCTGCCAGAAACATAGTCATGGGTGCGGGTATCAAGAGGGTTACGGAAAATTTGGCCAGTATCCCCAAATTCCACCATTTGACCAATGCGACTTTCATCCGTGCTAAAAAAGGCCGTAAAATCAGAAACACGGGTGGCTTGCTGCATATTGTGGGTGACAATCACAATTGTAAATTCTGAGCGCAACTGATGAATTAACTCTTCTACTTTCATAGTTGCGATAGGATCAAGGGCTGAACAAGGTTCATCCATTAATAACACTTTAGGTTTAACAGCTAAAGCTCTCGCTATACATAAACGCTGTTGTTGTCCTCCAGAAAGACCTAAAGCAGATTGGTGAAGCTTACCTTTGACTTCATCCCACAGTGCTGCACCTTTAAGCGCGGATTCGACAATTTCATCTAATTCTACTCTGGGACATCTGCCAGCAATTCTTACACCATAAGCCACATTTTCATAAATACTCATAGGAAAAGGATTCGGTTTTTGAAATACCATGCCAATTTCCCGCCGCAGACGATTGATATTAATGCGAGGATCGTAGATATTTTGACCAAAAAATTCTATTTTACCTTCTACCTTGACCTTGCCTTCTAATTCACTGATCCGATTAATGGTTTTAATAAATGTAGATTTACCGCAACCACTCGGACCAATTAAAGCTGTGACTTTGTTTTTATAGATATCTAATGATATACCTTCAATGGCTTTATAATTTCCGTAGTAGAAGCTGAGATTTTTGACTTTGATGGCAGTAGTTAGATTATTCATGATTGACTAAAGATAAAATTGTAGGAGTTCTGTAGGGGCAAACGGCCGTTTACCTGTTCAGGAGTTCAGAATAAATAAGAAAGAAGTAACTTATTTTTTCCTGGCAATAAAGCGTGATAACAAACTAAAAAACAACACGATAGTCAGAAGAATAATGGCAGTAGTCCAAACCAATTTATTTACTTCTGGATCAGGATTATTGTAAAGATTAAAAATTAATACTGGTAGAGAAGCAGTGGGACTTAATAGACTATCTGACCAATTTTGACTAAATAAGGCGGTAAATAGTAATGGCGCTGTTTCACCCGCAGCACGAGCGATCGCTAAGGAAATACCAGTAGTAATTCCGGGAATAGCAGCATTAACAATAACACGAAAAGTAGTTTGGAATCGAGTACCCCCCAAAGCTGCTGATGCCAAACGTTGAGGAACGGGAATTAGCTTTAAGGCTTCCTCCGTGGTTAAAGTTATTACTGGTAGCATAATTACAGATAAGGCAAAACCGCCAGCAATCGCACTAAACTGTTTGGTAACTAAAACTACTGCCCCATAGGCAAATATCCCGACCACAATGGAAGGAACACCCGTGAGAATAGTGGCAATAAAGCGAACATACTGGGTGAAAGGGTTCGTTTGACTAAATTCTGCTAAAAAAATGCCTGTCATTACCCCTACAGGAATACTGAGTAATGCCCCAATACTCACCATAATTATAGTCCCCAGAATGGCATTAGCGAAGCCATTTTCAATCAAAGGACTAAATAACATCTCTAGCTTAAAACCGGCAATTCCTCGTGAGAGAATTTCCCATAATATAGATAACAATGGTAGCAGTGCTAAAATACTCAAGATGAAGGCAAGGCCATTCATTAAATATGTAAATACTTGCCTAGTTATGGGTAAAGATTGAGATAAATCAGCAGCGATTAATTGATCTATTTCGGAATTGGAATACTCACGCATATTAGTTTTTAAATTTTCAAGTTTTGATTATCTATGCTTTTTACCAACCCACTGTACTAAAAGCACAGCAGCAATGTTGATGGCTAGAGTTAAGGCGAATAAAATTAAGCCTAAATAACTTAATGAACCAATATGTAATCCTTGTTCAGCTTCAGCAAATTCATTCGCTAAAATAGCGGGAATAGTATAAGCTGGATTAAGTAAAGATAGACTAATTTGGGCATAGTTACCAATTACCATGGTTACTGCCATGGTTTCGCCTAAAGCTCGCCCTAGAGATAACATAGCCGCACTAACAATACCAGAAAAAGCTGCTGGTAATAAGACTCGAAACACCGTTTCCCAACGAGTTCCTCCTAAAGCCATGGAACTACTACGCAACTCTTTAGGAATAGCTAATAAGACATCACGAGAAATAGCAGCCATTGATGGCAAAATCATAATCGCCAGAATAATTCCGGCGGTTAACATATTATTGCCGACTGGGTCTTGGGTGTTAAATAGGGGTATAAATCCCAAGTTATTACCTAACCACTTTTCCAACGGTTCGAGAACAGGAATAAAGGTAAAAATTCCCCATAAACCGATAATTACGCTGGGAATGGCAGCAATTAATTCTACAACAAAAGCGATAGTAGTTTTAACCGGATTGGGTAAAAAATCTTCACTGGTGACTAACGCCACAGATAGCCCTACAGGAACAGTTAAAAAAATAGCGATCGCACTCGTTACTACAGTTCCGTAAATATAAGGTAATGCCCCAAAAATCTGATTACCTGTATCCCAATCTTGACCCCAGAGAAAACCTAACCCAAATTTACTAACTGCTGGTTGTGCTTCCTTAAAAATTACCCAAGTCATCAGCAACAAAATACTGACAGTTAACCCAGCAAAAATATAAACTAACCATGTAAATCCCCGATCAAAAGTGAAAGCAATCCCACCTCTAGAGGTTAAATCAACATTCACATCTTCGGAAGGGTTATAATTATTATCTTCTGGTTGCAATCCAAATATATTAGCCATGATCAATACAAAAAATATTAAATCTCATTTACAGTAGATTACCAGTGAACTAAGACAGAAAAATGAATTATCAAACTATTGTGGTGCGGGCATCTTACCCGCTAATTGTCTAAATTGTCTCAAGACGTTCCGCCGGAACGTCTCTACAACAATGTTTAATTAATCGCCCAGATATGAAAAATTACTTCACTGAACTATTAACTGTTTGTAAAACCCGATTGACAACATCACCAGGAATCTTTGTATAGTTGAGGTCATCATTATATTGTTGACCATCTTTAAGAACCCAGTTAATCCATTTTTTAACAGCGTCAGCTTTAGCGGGAGTAGGATACTTTTTGTAAACCATCATCCAAGTTAAACCCACAATAGGATAACCCTGTCCTGGATCTCCCACAAAAACGCGGTAGTTATCAGGGAATTTTACTGTTGATAAAGCTGCATTAGCTCCTGCTAAGGAAGGAGCGACAAATTCGCCTTTTTTGTTTTGTACTTCTGCGGATTTGAGCTTATTTTTAGTTGCATAATCATATTCAACATAACCAATAGCCCCAGGAGTACGAGCTACTAAAGCCGCTACCCCAGGGTTTCCCTTACCTCTGAGAGCATTTGGTAAAGTCCATTTGGGTGCAGTATTCGCGCCAATTCTTCCCTTAAAATAGGGGTCAATAGAGCTTAAATGATTAGTGAAAATGAATGTTGTACCGCTGCCATCAGCGCGAACTGCAAATTTAATGGGTTGGTTGGGAAGATTCACTCCTGGGTTATCTGCTTTAATTTGTGCGTCATCCCAGTTGGTAATTTTTCCTGAAAAAATTGCGGGTAATGTCTTCCGGGATAATCTCAGTTTGTTAACACCAGGCAAGTTATAAACAACGGAAACAGCACCACCAGCAGTGGGGACTAAAATCACACCATTCTTAACTTTAGCGATTTCATCATCTTTCATCGCCGCATCACTAGCACCAAAGTCAACAGTTCCATTAATGGTTTGACGAATACCACCGCCGCTACCAATTGCTTGATAATTAACTTTTAAGTCGGGGTGTTTTTTCTTCACTTCACGCGCATAACGTTCGTAAAGAGGAGCAGGAAAGGTCGCTCCAGCACCGTTTAAAGTTTCAGCTTGTGCAATCACTGTTAAAACCGGACTCAATGCAACAGCCCCGGTGATAAATGAAGTGGCAACAACACGATTCAAAATGGTGGAGAAAAAAGCCATACTGCCTCTTAAGTGTTAAGGAATACTTACATGGGGAATTACATCCTCAGATAAGTATGATTGCTGATGGTTAATAATAAATTAATAACAAGTAAAAAGAAAATTAAACTATGTTTAAATTTATGAAGATAGGTTAATAATTAAGTTTACTTAGTAATCAGGTTGACGGTTGACTGTCACCTCTTCCCCCTGCTCCCTCTTGTATATTACTATAAAATATCCCAGCAGAATCATATCAATAAAGAATCTGCTAGGAGTACTTGACGCCATGCTTAAACAAGTTAAATTTGAATTACATAAGCATAAATAGTTACTTATTACCAACTAGAATAGACAAAAAAAGATGTATAAATTGGTTAAGATTGCTTATTTAATAGATTAACTTGTGATTAAAATAAAGCTTGCTAACTACTAAGATAATGTGTTGTTTTTGAGAGCAATTCCCATCTCAGCCAGGATCGGTAGTTAGATCATACTGACATTTTAGTAATGTAAAATAATTAATTGTCACTTCTGGACTCCTGATGTTTATAGCAGCCTAGACAGTGACAAAATAAGCGATTGAAGAGAATTTTATGGCGCTGATAGTTCAAAAATACGGTGGTACGTCTGTTGGTTCAGTGGAACGCATTCAAGCTGTTGCCCAAAGAGTCGCAACAACGGTGAAAGCAGGAAATTCTGTGGTAGTGGTGGTTTCCGCTATGGGAAAAACCACAGATGGGTTAGTGAAACTAGCTAATGATATCTCTAAAAGCCCCAGCCGTCGGGAAATGGATATGCTGCTTTCCACAGGAGAGCAAGTCACCATTGCTTTATTAAGTATGGCATTACAGGAAATTGGGCAACCAGCGATTTCTATGACTGGCGCTCAGGTAGGCATTGTTACCGAAGCAGAACACACCCGCGCTCGGATTTTACATATTGAAACAGAGCGCTTGATGCGGCAGATAAATCAAGGTAAAGTCGTTGTTGTGGCAGGATTTCAAGGAATTAGCCACACCGAAGAATTAGAAATTACTACTTTAGGTCGTGGTGGTTCTGATACTTCCGCCGTGGCATTAGCCGCCGCCATCGGTGCTGATTTTTGTGAAATTTATACCGATGTACCAGGTATTTTAACTACAGATCCTCGCTTAGTTCCCGAAGCCCAATTAATGTCAGAAATTACCAGCGATGAAATGTTGGAATTGGCTAGTTTAGGGGCGAAAGTGTTACATCCTAGGGCGGTAGAAATTGCCCGTAATTATGGCGTTCCCTTGGTGGTGCGTTCTAGTTGGACAGATCAACCGGGAACTTGGGTGACAACACCGCAAAGACAAGATCGGCCGTTAGTAAATTTAGAATTAGCTCGGCCTGTGGATGCGGTAGAATTTGATATGCAACAAGCCAAGGTGGCTTTATTGCGTGTTCCTGATAGACCTGGGGTAGCAGCCCAATTATTTGGGGAAATTGCTCAACAAGATGTTGATGTGGACTTAATAATTCAGTCTATTCATGAAGGTAATAGTAACGACATTGCTTTTACAGTAAATACATCAATATTAAAACGGGCAGAGTCAGTATCATCAGCTATAGCACCAGCTTTGAGAAAAAATCATGATTCTGATGAAGCCGAAGTATTAGTAGATAAAGATACTGCTAAAGTGAGTATTGTGGGGGCGGGGATGATTGGCCGTCCAGGGGTAGCAGCACAGATGTTTCAAACCTTAGCCGCTGCTGGTGTCAATATTCAGATGATTTCTACCAGTGAAGTTAAGGTAAGTTGTGTAGTTGATGCGGAAGATTGCGATCGCGCTATAGCTGCCCTGTGCAACACCTTTGAAATTAGCTGTTCTTCTACTACCCTAAGTTATGCCAGTGCTAAAGCTCCGGCTGTACGTGGTGTGGCTTTAGACGTGAACCAAGCCCAGATCGCTATTCGCCAATTACCAAACCGTCCTGGTATAGCAGCAAAATTATTCGGATTTTTGGCAGAATCTAACATCAGCGTGGATATGATCATTCAATCCCAACGCTGTCGCATAGTTAATGGTGTCCCCCATCGGGATATTGCCTTTACTGTTGCTCGCATGGACGCAGAAAACGCTCAACAGAAATTGAAACAAGCTGCACAGGAGTTTGGATGGGGTGAAGTAATTTTAGATAGTGCGATCGCTAAGGTGAGTATAGTTGGTTCAGGGATGTTAGGACAACCCGGTATTGCCGCTAAAATGTTTACAGCTTTAGCTCAAAATCACATTAATATTCAAATGATTGCCACATCAGAAATTAAAATTAGTTGTGTTGTCTCACAGGATGAAGGTGTTAAAGCTTTGCAAGTTATTCATACAGCTTTTGAATTAGCTGGAACTGAAAAATTTGTCGTCCCCGCGTGAAGATATAGCAGGGGAGCAGGGGAGAAAATTCTTTTGCTTCTTGCCTATTCCCTAAATTTAAAATATCCAAGTTAAATGTCTCAAAGCTTATCCAACTTTGTTTTTTTCATAATTGCAGCACTCCGAGAAATTTCCGGGTGTTACAGTTTCTGGGCATGGTTAAGATTAGGCAAAAGCATCCTTTGGGTAATTCCCGGAATTTTGACTTTGATGATCTATGCTACTGCCCTAACTAAAATAGATGCAGATTATGCCGGTAGAGTGTATGCTGCTTATGGGGGAATTTATATCCTTTCATCACTATTATGGTTCTGGTTAGTGGAAGGGGTAAAACCCGATAGATGGGATTTATTAGGCGTAATTGTTTCTTTAATAGGGACAATAATTATTATATTTGGTTCACACAGATAATTGTAAGTATTCA
The DNA here is from genome assembly GCF_002934005.1 of Cuspidothrix issatschenkoi CHARLIE-1. Taxonomy (GTDB): domain Bacteria; phylum Cyanobacteriota; class Cyanobacteriia; order Cyanobacteriales; family Nostocaceae; genus Cuspidothrix; species Cuspidothrix issatschenkoi. The sequence goes on from NZ_PGEM01000024.1 coordinate 21,837, forward strand.
GCTATAGCACTTGTTCATGCCCAGATCCCCGACTTCTTTTATTGATTGTGTCCATAAATGATAAATTGCTCATAGAAGTCGGGGATCTTTTTGCCTCACCTGAATTCTTAGAGATAATTCAATAATCAAACGCGGATGGACGCAGATAAACACAGATGAGATCCCCGACTTCTCAGATTAATTTATAATTGACATACCAGATAAAAACAGAAGTCGGGGATCTGAGTTTTTCAACTACCTTCTATACTCATCCCCACAGTCACCAATTAACTGATATAAATCTTTTGACTCTTGAGAAACAGTATCTATTTTCCCTATATCTTCAGCATCCAAACTAAACCCAAACACCCGCGCATTGTCTGACAAATGTTCCGCAATTCCCAACCTGGCACCGACAATTACACCGCCGACTGCTGGCTGATTTAAAATGTAATTTACAGCCACATTTGCAATACTTACTTGATGTTTATCGGCAATGGTTTTTAAAGTATTTAGTAACTCTTGAAATAATCCCCAACCGCCCCAAGCGTCAACCATTTGTTTATATTTTCTCAAGCTGGTGGTGTTAATTTCCAAGCTTTTTGGCTCTGGTTTACCTAAATATTTTTCTGATAATAAACCACCACAAACACTACCATAAGTAAACAATTTAATATCATGCTGTTGACAAAATTTAACCATATTTACTTGGGGTCTTCTGTCAACTAATGAAAACTGCACTTGATTAGAAACAATTTTGATTCCTGCTGCGGTGATAATTTGCAAATGTTCCGTATCAAAATTAGTTAAAGCTAAATGTTTGATTTTTCCTTCAGTTTGCAATTCTGCCATATACTTGAGAGCATCTAAATAATTAGAATCTCGATATTCCCACCAATGAAACTGCATTAAATCTAAGGATTTAACATCCATTCTTCGCAACGATATATCAATATTTTCCTCAACCAGTTTTTTCGTCATCTTTCCAGGACGAGGAACCCATTTTGTAAAAGCTTGAATATTATTTACCGCTTCTTCTCCACGAGTCGCTATGATTTGACGACGAAACTCCCCAATAAAATCCTCCGCAGGTCCATAATGGTCTGCTAAATCCCAAGTTGTAAAACCAGCATCCACATATTGAAACATAGACTCAATCGCAGTTTTCGGGTTAATGCGTCCATGTCCCCCAGAAACTTGCCACATTCCATTTAAAATGCGGCAAATTTTTAAATCAGGAGTAAATTGTAAATAGCTTGATTGAGGTAAAGTCATATTTTTTGTATTATTTCCAATCTTTTTCTGCTTGTTCCAAAACATAAGCGGCAACGGTTTGAATTTCCTCTGTTGTTAAACGATCTTTATAAGCTGACATATTACTTTTACCGTTAGTGACGATATTTGTAATTGCTTCTAAAGAATCCATTCTATATTTTTTTAAGGCATTCTTTTTTAAGTTTTTACCTCGTCTAATTATATTACCGCCATTGATATGACAACCAGCACAATGGAAACTGAAAATTTCTGCACCTTTGGCTGTATCTAAAGCCTTAGCGGGTAAGTTGAAATTAATTGTCCATAAGGAAAATGTACATATTATGAAAATAATTAGTTTTTTCATCAGGTTTAATTTAGTCATTTTATAAGGATTCAAAATCAGCCATAAAACCAGGAAATTTCGCGCTTTTTTCTTGAAATTCCTCTGCGTCACTCACATCTTCTATTTTATATATCATGATGCGTGTACCATCAGGCATTTTTTTAGAACCAATTAATTCTGTTTGATAATTGTCTGCCATTTTCTTAAATTCAGCCCCGCTAACTTTCCAATCTTCGGCTGAACAGGTGATATTAACGCGCCACATAGTTATAGTTTCTTGAGTTTTGACTAATGTTGGTATTTACCTACACTTTATCACAAAAAGCTGTTCAATCTGTGAGGAGGTGTTGTCATAGTATACATTATTAATATCCTATTTTTGCAAAGTTCTCTAGCTGAGGGACATAAAGAAGTAAAACAGGCAATTGAGTCAATAGTGGATAAGAAAGAAGATGAATAAACTCAAGTACCAAATGATTATCCAATGGTCTGACGAAGATAATTGCTTCTTAGTAGGATTCCCTGATTTTCCAGGACAAAAATGGCGCACTCATGGGGATACTTACGAGTTAGCAGTAACGAATGGAATAGAAGCCTTAGACTCTCTAATTATTGGTTACGAAGCTGTGGGTGATCCACTTCCAGAACCTACAGTTTGTAATGCAGCATAGGTAAAGAATTGAAGTAAAATAACCCAACAACGCTGGTTGGATTTTCTGGCCTGGTTTTTGGGTTGATTAAATCATATTATTACGTATAATTACTGTATGTTATTAAGCTAATAGTTTATATATTATATAGCGGTATGCACTTGAATGAGATACAGAATTTACCTAAAAAACTATACACTCTCATGACTTTCAACTCTGTTCCCTGTTCCCTGTTCCCTGCTATAGTCACAGCGTTTGTCTGAAATACAAAATCTGGCGATCATTGGTTACAGAATCCTTAGAGAATAGGACTTACGCACTGTACAAATTCACCATGATGTGCGTGAACGAAAATCCGTCGTTTCAGGCTTTTGGCGATTAACTTCCGATCAATAGCGAACTGCTTGCAGCAGCGCTTCGCTATCGCCCAAAAATAATTAAAAAATCACGTTGAAATGCCCGAAACCCATACCTCATATTTGGTTGATCCTGTCAATGCGTAAGTCCTAGAGAAATAGCAGTTTGGTAGCAATATTGAGGTAATTTACGCTCAGAGTTTAGGAACGGATATTTGATAAAATAAATCAGAACGCATTCTAGTAAGTAGAAAAATTATGGATGAAGTAGTTAGAAAAGTTGCCGCTTTAGGCTTGCCTGGTGTGTTACTTGTAGTTACAATGGCTACTACTGGTCTTGTAGGGGCTGCTGCTATCACAACAGCTTTAGCAACACTGGGTGGTCCATTTGGTATGTTAGGTGGTATTGGTTTACTGGGAATAGCCGCATTAGTTTCTGATTCTCTAGGTAAATATGGTATAGAAGCAATACTTGTTGCAGTTTATAATGAGCGCTGCAAACAAGAGTCTAGAGAAAAGCTGTGTAGAGAAATTGATGGTTTAGCTATTTCTAGTGACTTAGAACGCAGGCTAAAAGAAATTGTTGGTTGTAATTAATTTAAGAGGGAGTGCAATAGTTAAATATGATAAATCCAGGAGTTGCAAATATTCCAAGACGTAGAATTGCAAGAACTAGATTATCAAGAAATATTCAACAATATGAAGAGTTTATGAGTGATGGCTACAACTACATCCTTAATCCAGTAAGCAAAGAATTACATATAGTGGGTCTAAGTAATTTTTTTGGTTCTCACAATCTTACATCCGCAAATTTAGAAGAATACTTGGGTATTTATAATCTAGACAATAATACTCCAATTCACCTTTTTTCCAATGGGACAGAAATCCTACTCTACTGGCATGATACCAATAAGTTAATCGGAAATTATATCCTGAATAAATGGAAATACTGTTTTCCACACTAAATTCGTAGAGCGTGTTAGGGAGCGATACGAATCATCAATTTATAATTAAGATAGAGCAGATGGTACAAAACATGACTGAAATTGCAGAAAAACTCAAAATTGAACTTTCTCAACTCTCTATACAAGATCGTGCAGAACTTGCCTACTTTTTAATTCATTCTCTAGAAGAAAGTAAAGATGATGATATAGAGGTTGCTTGGGATAGAGAATTAACTAGAAGATTAGACGAAATCATAAGCGGAAAAGCTATTGGTGAATCATCGAATCAAGTATTTTCTAAGTTGCGAGAGAAGTATTCGTGAAGCCAATTATTATTCACACCGAAGCTATCAGGGAGTTTGATAGCGCGATCGCTTACTATGAAGATCAAAAGATAGGATTGGGGCTGGATTTACTATCTCAAGTAGAAGAAGCTCTGGGAAAAATCCAACAAAATCCCAATTTAGGAACGCAACACACTATTGCAGGGGTACTTCGTTACGTGATCCAAGGGTTTCCATATCTCATTTTCTACGTAGAATTAGAGGAGTTTATTTGGGTAATTGCGATCGCCCATGGAAAGCGAAGACCAAACTATTGGAAAAAAAGACAACTTGAATAAATATTGTGATGTGGGCAAAATGCCCACCCAAATTACAACTTCAGATATAGAAAAACACATCAATGATGATGAAAATGAACACCTATGAAAACATCATAAATAAACTCAAAGAAATCCTTTTTCTGCAATAATCCTGAAGTTTGGGGACTGCCTTTTTCATCCAATAATGGCTTCATCAAATAATAAGTCGGTTGGTAATTATACCAAGGAATTGAAGGCCAAAGATGATGAATTAAATGATAATTCTGACCCATAATCAGGATATTCAGAACTTTACCAGGATAGACACGAGCATTTTTCCAACGATTTCGTTCCACAAAGGGACGGTGGGGTAAATAATCAAAAAATAACCCCAATGCTATCCCCACTATAAAAGCAGGAATAAACCAAAAGTTAAGAATATAGCCCAAAAAATGATACTGGATAGAGATATAAAAAATACTAACGATAATTAAGCGACTAATGAACCATTCCATTAGTTCATAGTTACGCCATAACCGTCTTTGAAAGAAAAATACTTCATGGTACAAGAATCTTACCGCAATCAACCACAGTGGACCACCCGTAGAAACGTAGTGATCAGGGTCATCTTTAGGGTGATTAACATTACCATGATGTTGTAAATGTACTCGTGTAAATACTGGAAAAGCAAAGGCTAAAATCAAGGCGCTGCAATGTCCTAACACCGCGTTAACAATGGGATTACGATGGGCGGACTGGTGACAAGCATCATGAATTATCGTTCCTGAACAATGTAGCGCTAGAGTATTGATACTAAAACATAACCAATGGGGCCATTCCCACAGCCAGTACCCAAAGTTAGACAAAACTAACATCATCACTACTATGAAAAACATGAGTAGTGTAGGGTTGAAATCACCAGGAGGTGATAAAAGTTCTTTGGGGGGAATTGTCAGTGGCTTTTGTGCCTCCGACGTGAGCATTACTAACTCCTTTCATAATCAATCTCTAGGCATCATACTATTAATCTGAGTCAAGAGTAAAGTTATGTAAAGCAAGATTTATCTATAATCGTGCCTCAGAATCCATAAATGAAGCTATCATTCTTGGCTAAATGAGTGTTTAGACAAAAAAACTCCTGTTTGAGGAAGGTGGCCGATCAGATTAGTGTACGATATCAAATCTATACCATAATCAACTCTTTAACTGCTTATAACATTGATATGGCAGTTCGTTTAATTCATACTATTTGAGCCAAAATCTCAAATTTCAAATGGTATGACAAAACATTACGATTAATTCCCAGGTAGACCAAAAAATCTTGAACCCACCCAGCCCATGACCCAATTAAGAGATTCTCAGCGCCGAACTAAAATTGTTGCTACCATTGGACCTGCTACTAGCAGTCCAGAAATGCTGAAAGCGATTATTCAAGCAGGTGCAACAACCCTGCGGCTCAACTTTTCCCATGGAACTCATGCTGATCATCAGCGTAGTATTCGGCTAATTCGGCAAACCGCTTTTGAACTCAATACACCAGTAGCAATTCTGCAAGACTTACAGGGTCCAAAAATTCGTTTGGGGCGGTTTGAAAATGGTTCTATAATTTTGGCTAAGGGCGATCGCTTCACCTTGACAAATCGCCCAGTAGACGGGACACAGGAAATAAGCTGCGTTACCTACGACTACTTAGCAGAAGAAGTCCCCGTTGGTTCAAACATCCTCCTCGATGATGGCAAAGTCGAAATGGTTGTAGAGGAAATTAACCGCGAAAAAGGCGATTTACATTGTCGGGTTACAGTTCCAGGCAAACTTTCTAATAACAAAGGCGTTAACTTTCCGGGAGTTTACTTATCCATCAAACCCATGACCGACAAAGACCGAGAGGATTTGATGTTTGGTCTAGACCAAGGTGTAGATTGGGTAGCACTTTCCTTTGTCCGTAATCCCCAGGATATTATTGAAATTAAAGAGCTAATTTCCAGCACTGGTAAGAATGTGCCTGTGGTTGCCAAAATCGAAAAGCACGAGGCAATTGAACAAATGGAAGCAGTTCTATCTTTGTGCGATGGGGTCATGGTAGCTAGAGGTGATTTAGGAGTAGAACTACCAGCAGAAGATGTACCCGTACTGCAAAAACGACTCATTGCTACAGCCAACCGTTTGGGTATTCCCATCATTACCGCCACCCAAATGCTAGATAGCATGGTCAATAACCCCCGTCCTACCCGTGCGGAAGTATCCGATGTTGCTAACGCTATTTTAGATGGTACGGACGCGGTAATGCTTTCCAATGAAACCGCCGTTGGTAGTTTCCCGGTGGAAGCTGTAGCCACAATGGCTAGAATTGCCGAACGCATTGAACAGGAAGACGCACAAAATCAAAACTCCCGTCAGTCAAGAGATAACAGGCGTTCTATCCCCAATGCTATCAGCCAGGCCGTTGGTCAAATTGCCGAAAATTTAGGCGCGTCCGCAATTATGACCTTGACGCAAACCGGCGCGACAGCCCGCAACGTCTCTAAATTCCGTCCCAAAACCCCAATTTTAGCCATTACACCCCATGTTAACGTGGCCCGACAATTGCAAATGGTCTGGGGAGTTAGACCGCTATTGGTGCTAGAATTACCATCCACAGGTCAAACATTCCAAGCGGCGATAAATGTAGCCCAGGAGAAAAAGTTGTTAACCGAAGGTGATTTAGTAGTGATGACTGCTGGTACACTTCAGGGCGTTTCCGGGTCAACAGACTTGATTAAAGTGGAAGTGGTGACAGCGATACTAGGCCAGGGAATTGGACTGGGACAAGGTTCTATCAGTGGTCGCGCCCGTGTAGCCCATACAGGCATGGATGTAAGTAATTTTAATAATGGTGATATTTTGGTTGCTTCCCGCACTGGTGTGGATTATGTCGAAGCAATTCGCAAGGCTGGCGGTATTATCACAGAAGATGAAAGTCTCACCAGTCACGCCGCAGTTATCGGTTTACGTCTCGGTGTTCCAGTCATTGTCGGCGTGAAAGATGCCACACAGGTAATTAAAGATGGGGCAATTTTGACTTTAGATATGCAACGGGGCTTAATTTACTCTGGTGCTGTGGGAACTTAAACTATTAAAAGTTCAAAAAAATATTTTGGATTTTTAATTTTTGGGTTTTGAAAACAAGCTACGGTGCAGACTTCTGAAATGGTGTAAAGGGGTTTTTTCACGCAGAGACGCAAAAGGCGCAAAAGGCGTTTTCTGCGTCTTGTTTTTGTGAGAAATCAACCACGTTCGCGTAGCGTCCCGAAGGGATAGAAGCAAAGGACACGAAGGAAGAAGAGGAAGAAGAAGGTTATTTATTCTGCAAACATTTCCGTCAAGATATCCAAAACTGCTTTTTGTTCTTCTGTGGTAATTTGACCGATAAGTTTGACTAATCGGGTTTTATCCCACATTCCGCAGATAAAATCCAATTCTGAATAATTATCACGAAAGATTCAGGGTTGTACAAACTTTACTCCAAAAATATTCTCAATAAATGAGATAAATTCCTAATAAACATTTTATAGTTCCTTTGAACTAAAATCCTGAAAACCCTTACCAAACAATGTTTTTGGAGATAATTATTTTTTTATTCTCCGCTTATGCGGAATGTGAGTTTTATCTATTGTACGAATTTGGTCAAGTACGATTTGCCCCTCTTTTCCTTGAAATTCACAGGTCACTCTTGTAGGGTATAACTGCCCTTTTGTTGTCATTGGTGCAACTATTACGGTAGAAATGTGATGGTTGATTTCGTTGGGTGAGATTATTAAACATGGGCGGGTTTTTTTAATTTCACTACCAATGGTAGGGTCAAGATTAACTAGGAAAACATCAAATCTGTTAACTACCATTGCCATTCATTTTCATCCCATGCTGTTGTGTTGATATCATCTGATAAGATATCATCGCCTTTTTCTGCCATTTCTATAAATGCTTTTTCCCAACCTTTTCTGACTTGTTCAACTGGGCGAATAATGAGATGATTTCCTTGAACTTCTATTTCTACTTCTGAGTTAATTCCACTTTGTTCTAATAGGGTTTTTGGGATGCGTAACCCTTGGGAGTTGCCGATTTTGACTATTCGGGTTTTAATTGCTGTACCCATTTTTGGTGTTTGGGGATAGGGTGGTGTTTACATTGTAATTACAACGATAAAAATAGTCAAGTAGAGGAAGATATGTTTATTTAGTCCTATTAAGATGAGATATGTAAACAGGTTTTTGAGTATAATGAAGTAATGAATAACAAATATTGTTCTATATGAGTAAATTTGCGAGTTCGATTAATTTACAATTATCACCTGATTCTTTAAGTCAGGGTGAGTCGGCTATTCGTCAGGAATTAGCTTTACAGTTATATGCACAGAATATTTTTACTTTTGGTCAAGCGCGACGTTTGGCTAATTTATCTGTTTGGGAATTTCAGCAGCTTTTAGGAGAAAGGAAAATTGAACGACATTATAATGAAGTTGATTTATTGGAAGATGTTAAGACTATTCAAGAAGGTTTTTAATAATTGTGACTGTTATTTGCAATGCTACACCTCTAATTAATTTTGCGGCTATCAATCGTCTAGATATTTTAAAGGAGGTATTTGGACAAGTTATAATTCCTCAAGCTGTTTATATAAACAAAAGATTTTGTACTACAGTCCTGATAAAATATGCTAGATTTAGCATATAAAGGGTGCAAATAAAGCAATTGGAAACAGAACAGATAAAACCCCTGGAATGGGTAGGAAGTTCCCTAGAAGACCTCAAAGACTTTCCTGAAGACGTACAAGGGGAAATAGGATATGCTCTGTATTTAGCTCAAATTGGTGACAAACATCCTAATACCAAACCTTTGAAGGGATTTAAAGGAGCGAGTGTATTAGAGGTTGTAGAGGATTTTGATGGAGACACCTATCGAGCTATTTATACTGTGAAATTACCAAAAGCAGTTTATGTGCTTCATGTCTTCCAGAAAAAATCAAAACATGGTATTGCTACACCCAAGCAAGACATTGACTTAATTGAAGCAAGAGTTGAAAGAGCAAAGCAGCATTATAAACAAGTTTATCAGTAAGAGAAAAGGAAATAATTATGACAGAAAAAATTGAAATAAAAACCAGTAGCGGTAACGTATTTGCTGATTTAGATTTACCCAACCCAGAGGAAATGCTAGTCAAAGCAGAACTAGCACGAAAAATTAGTAACGCTATTACTGCACGTCATATCACCCAAGCAGAAGCGGCTGAATTATTAGGAATTGATCAACCAAAAGTTTCTGCTTTAATGAGAGGAAGACTTACAGGTTTTTCTCTAGAAAGAATGTTTAGATTTCTGAATACTTTGGGAATTGATGTAGAAATTACAGTCAAACCTAAATTGAGAGACAATGCACGGATAACAGTAGTTTAATTATAATCTAATTTTAGTTACACGCAATGCTTATTTTCAGAAAGTTGAAAATTTACAAACAGTTTCTTGGAGATAGTACGCAAATTAGAAGATTAGGACTTACGAAAAACCCTCTCAAACTCTCATTCCTCTGCGATCTCTGTGTTCTCTGTGGTTCGTTTTTAGTAACTTGTGCGTAAGTCCTAAAGATAATAGGACTTACGCATTTTAACGAAACGTAGGGGTTTGAGATTGCTTCCTTACGTCGCAATGACAGTATTTGAAGTAGGTTTTGCGTAAGTCCTAAAGATAAAAATAAATTGCCTTAGACATCTCCGGAAATTAAATGTGCGTTTTCCAGAACCTTTGTAGAGACGTTCCATGGAACGTCTCTACAATCTTTTTCGGAGATGTCTCTTTAAGTCAATTCAATTTGCGAATCATCACCAATTAAAAACCGTAATGCTTTAGGACGACGAGGGGCGATACTTAACTGGGCGCGTTGTCCAATTAAACTATCAATAATTCGTTGTTGAATGCCCGTAATTTTTGCACCTTCTAACACCACACTATGTTCTAAATCTGTTTCTATGAGTGTGGAGTTATCAGCAATACTGCTATAGGGACCGATAAAACAGTTTTCTAAATAACAGTTATGACCAATTACCACCGGACCACGAATTGTACAATTGATAATTTTAGATTCAGCGCCAATTTGCACTCTACCAGTAATTTGGGTTTTACTATCAATATCACCTAAAATTGATTTCTTTAAATAGGTATCCAGAATTAAACGGTTAGCTTCTAATAAATCATCTTTTTTACCTGTATCTAACCACCAACCATCAAGATTACAAGCTGAAACCTGTTTTTCTTGATCTATTAAACACTGAATAGCATCAGTTATTTCTAATTCTCCTCTTAGTGAAGGTTTAATTAAAGAAATAGCATCATGAATAACAGGTGAAAAGAAATAAACCCCTACCAAGGCTAAATTTGAAGGAGGAATTTTAGGCTTTTCAACTAACTGTAATACTCTACCTTGTTCATCAACTGTCGCCACACCAAAAGCACTAGGATTATCTACTTCTCTTAATAAAATTAATGCTTCTGGTTGTTGTTGGGTAAATTTATCTAAAAATGAACTTAAATCACCTTGTTGAATCAAGTTATCTCCTAAATACATGACAAATGGCGAATCCTTTAAAAAAGGCCGCGCCACTTGCACAGCATGGGCTAATCCTGCCGGTTGTTGTTGTAAAATATAGGTGATATTCACACCAAATTTGTCACCATTTCCCGTTTTATTTTTGACTTCTTCCCCGGTTTCTGGGCTGATAATAATTCCAATATCAGTAATTCCAGCATCAGCCATTTCTTGGATGCCGTACCATAAAATTGGTTTGTTGGCAACTGAGACAAGTTGTTTTGCTCCTGTATAGGTTAAAGGGCGTAATCTTGTACCTTTTCCACCAGATAAAATCAATGCTTTCATAGGGATTTCTCTTTTAATTCTTTTAACATTAATATGAGTCTTTGTCGCCAATGTGGAGGGTAAGTTCCCAAAAGTTGCGATATTTTTCTACAAGCGAGAACGGAATAAGCAGGACGTTTTGCTGGTGTGGGATATTCGGGGGTGGTAATGGGAATAACTTGGTTAATTTGCACCGGGAAACCGAGTTTTTGCGCTTCTTCAAAAATAGCTATAGCAAAATCATACCAACTAGCGACACCACTATTTGTATAGTGATAAATTCCCGAAATTTCTGATGTTAATTGGGGGATAATTTTACTAATTGTGTCAGCGATATCATGCGCCCAAGTAGGACTACCAATTTGATCTGCAACTACTCTCACTTCTGGTCTATCTTTACCAACTCGTAACATAGTTTTGACAAAGTTACCTTTACCATACGTTCCATAAACCCAAGCTGTGCGTAAAATTATATAATCAGCACAAGCTTGTTGAATTGCCATTTCTCCCGCTAATTTTGTTTGACCATACATACTCAATGGATTGGTAATATCATTTTCTTGATAGGGATAATTACTATTGCCATCAAATACGTAATCTGTGGAAATGTGAATTAAGAAACTGCCTAGTTTTTGACCTTCTTCAGCGATAATTTGTGGAACGATAGCATTAACCTTATGAGCTATTTCTGCTTCACTTTCAGCTTTATCTACTGCTATATAAGCAGCCGCGTTAATAATTATTTCGGGTTTAACTGCTTGGATAATTTGGCGTAAGTTATGACCTTGAGTTAAATCTATTTCGGGACGTGCTAACCCAATAACTTGATAGTCAGATGAAAGGATCTTTTGTAGTTCTGTACCAACTTGTCCGTTATTACCGATTAATAATATTGATTTATTCATAAACTTCGGCGGTTTTAAATTTCTGCGCGTTGCTGTCTTTAGCTGATAAAATTGGGGCTGTTTTGAGAGGCCAATCTATTGCTAAATCCGGGTCATTCCATAAAATAGAGCGATCGCCTTCTGGTGCATAATAATCTGTAGCTTTATACATAACTTCGGCAACTTCTGAAAGTACCAGAAACCCATGGGCAAAACCTGGCGGTATCCACAATTGGCGTTTGTTTTCCGCGTTGAGTTCACAACCTACCCACTGGCCAAATGTCGGGGATTTTTTTCTAATATCTACAGCAATATCATAAATTGCCCCCACAATGGTGCGAACTAATTTACCTTGAGGTTGGATAATTTGATAATGTAATCCTCTGAGCACATTATATTCAGATTTCGAGTGATTATCTTGGACAAAGTTCGGTGTAATTCCTAGTTTTTCTGTGAATGTTTTTTGGTTGTAAGATTCTAAAAAAAATCCCCGTGAGTCTTGAAAAACTTTCGGTTCAATGATGATAACATCGGGAATAGACGTAGGAATAATGTTCATTATCTAGGGAATTTCTTATAAAAACTACTGAGATAATACTATAAAATGTCCATCCCATAATTTCAGATTACAAGGACTTGTGTTGAATTTAGGGATACAATAGCGATCGCATTCGCTACTAAAAATATTTGCCAAAAAACTCTCTTATGATAGAGATAGCTATCCCCAACCCCAATATTCGCCAACTTCCCACATTCAACTCCATCCCCGAAGAAAGATTACACCGTCAACAGCGACTTGCAGCAGCTTTTCGCCTGTTTTCCCGTTTCGGTTTTGATGAAGGTATTGCTGGACATATTACAGTCCGTGATCCTGAAAACCCTGACAATTTTTGGGTTAACCCCTTGGGAATGCACTTTGGTTTAATTCGTGTTAGCGACCTCCTACTGGTTAATCATAAAGGTGATATAATTTACGGCAATCGTTCAGTAAATGGCGCAGCTTTTGCTATTCATTCTCAAGTTCATGCCGCCCGTCCTGACGTAGTAGCCGCAGCCCACGCCCATTCTATCTACGGTAAAAGCTGGTCTAGTCTGGGACGTTTGCTTGACCCCATCACCCAAGATGCCTGTAGTTTTTACGAAAATCACAGTATATTTACTGAATATACAGGTGTGGTTTTCGACCCATCAGAAGGTAAACGCATTGCCCAAACTCTGGGTAAAAATAAAGCCATCATTCTCCAAAATCACGGCTTATTGACAGTAGGTGAAACCATTGATGCGGCCGCATGGTGGTTCATCACAATGGAGCGTTCCTGTCAAGCCCAATTATTGGCACAAGCAGCCGGAAAACCCCACCTAATTAAACCAGAATATGCCAAAATAGCCTATGGCCAAGTTGGCACTCCTGAAATGGGTTGGTTTAGCTTTCAACCTTTGTATGAGATGATTGTCCAGCAAGAACCAGATTTGCTGAATTAATGGTTTTGCGTTTAATTATTCCTGTCCCACCTAAAGCAGCAATTCCTAACAACCCAACATAAGTAGAGGGTTCAGGAATTGATTTTTCCATCTCCTTCGCTATTAGGATATAGAAAGTAGGGGTAATACTCATCCGGAAGCAAGCTACATGAATTACCCCTACAAAAGAATCAGGTTTTTGATTACTTCGCGCGTAAGTCCTAAAGAAGTTAGAGATATAAATCTTACCCATACCCATTGTTAAATGATACACAAGGACTATCAATTTCTACTGCTGGAGTGAAGGAATTACAGAAAATGATGGTAGCATAATTAACTTCTGATTCGTCAGGGTGAGTACATTCCAAATTAATATAAAAAGCACAGTCTTGACAAATAGTTCTAGATGATACTGGTGTTAATTCCATAGTGTCTAGTTGATATTTAATAAAAATAAATAAAACCCACTACTTTGGATTTTACGTAGTGGGAGATAACAGTAATAAACAATGTCATGTCTATAATGTGTGGTTTTTGTAACAAATTCAATTGTTTAATGTAAAAAACGGATAATTATCTTGCGTTTATAGTAATTTAACAACTAACAGCTAGTCAATAAACTAGATTGTGTTGACTGATATTATTTGAATGAGTTTGTAGTAAACCTATAAATTAATAGTACATTATCCCATACTTGATATCAAATCAACGTGAGTGCTAAACGTCTGCCAGAAACTACTGCCCATGTGAGAGTTACCCGCCAATCTTGGCAACAAGGCTTTCTTGAAGGTGAAGTTAGCGCTGGTAATTTTCAGTGGCATTTCCAGTGGCATTTCCTGCGGGGAGAACTTTCTGTTAAGCCTTCTCAGGGTCGTGCTTTGATTAAAGAACCTCTAGGCCGCTTTTTAGAACAACAAGATTATCAGTTAGAACCTGGAGGAGATTATGCTTTTACAATTCGGGCTGAACTTTAAATTAGTTGTCAGTAAGTCGGTTCAGATATCTTTCAATTAAGAGAATGGCCACAATATCATCTATTGGCCGTGGGGGTTGACGCATACCCTTGGGTAATATTTTAGTAATACCTTGGGGTGGATACATCTCCCAATAGCGATCGCGTGCTTCTAAAGTCGTGTAACGTTCATCAACTAAAATAATATTAATCGGCTGATTTAATTCTTGATGTAATCGTTGTTTCCACTGTTTAGCGGTGGTCTGATCCCCCATCACCATTAAGGATACAGGGAATTGTTGCAGTTGTCTTTCAATATTAGCGATCGCTTCATTCGCTAATACAACTTCATGATATAACAATTGCCGATCTAGTCCCATCACCCCAATCCCACATTTATCACGACCGGGATCAAATCCTAAAATTACAGGTTGTGTATTAGTCATTTGTTAGTTGTCCGTTGACAGTAGAAAAAAATCTTATCCTCTTCTCCCTTGCCTCTTGCCTCTGGTTACCGAGCGAAGTCGTTAGCGTAGCCTGGCGTTTAGCCATAGTATTACTCCTTGCCTCTTGCCTATTATGTAATAAAAAGAATTTTCCCATTTAAAATAGCCACTAATTTAACTCTCAACGGACCTACAGTATAAGTATCTTCTGCGGCTATAGCTTTAACCTCCACTTCTTGTTGTATTTGCTGTAATTGGTTAACAAACCGCAAAAAAGTTCCTTCTATTTGTACATCTTCAACTATTCCAGCATTGCGGGCTCGAAATTGAGACGCAGAAATTACCAACTCTAGGCGTTGACGCACTTGTTCAGATGTCATATTTTTTGAATCGGCTGTGGTCGTGGCCAATACCTCCCTAGCAGAAAATACCAATTGATTTCGGGCTGCATCTGCAAAAAATTCTATTTGCTTTTCTCCTCTGACATAATTACCTGCGGAGAAAATTCGCACCACATATTCTCGACCATCTTTAATTTGTGCAATTAGTTGCCGAATTTGATCTTTAGTGACACGCAAAATTTCTTTATTTGTGGGAGTAGCATCAGGTTCAGACAAGAGAATATTCGCATTGCGGTTAGCTTCCTGGAGAATTTGGATAATTACCGCCTGTGCCGCATTAGGGTTTTCTACAGTAACTAACCCAGCAGCGATGACTTGACCTCTAACTAAAGCTAATTTACCCAATCGCAGATCACGATAGGACTGATAATATTTTTCTAGTCTGGCTACTTCCTGCTCTAAAAATTCTTGTTGTTTCTCTAATTCTTGCAACCGAGATTCTCTCACAGCAATAATTTCCTCTCGCTGTTTAATTTCTAAATTACGATTTTGAATTAACTTATCTAACTTAGCAATTTTGCGATCGCGTTTTTCAATCGCCGTCTTAGCTTGCTCCATTACTACTTTAGCTTCAGTATATAATCTTTCCCGTTCTGCTTTTAAACTGGTTACCGCCTTTTGTAATATCTGGCGCTGATTATATAAAGTTTGTAATTCCGTTCTTGCTTGTTGATACTGAATCACTACATCACCCAAACGTTTTTGATTTTCATTCAATCGTGTTTGGGTTCGAGCTTGTTGGCTCAAAGTTTTATTTAACTGACTTTGGGTGGTTTTTTGTTTAATATTTACTGCTTGTAAAGATTTATTAATAGCTTGTAATTCTTTTTGTGCCTGATTTTGTCGTTCTTTGGCTTGATTTAACTCTATCTCTACCTGACTTTTTTGGCTTTCAGCGATTTTCAGTTGTTCTCGCTTTTGTCCCAAGTCCCGTTGAATATCCTCCAACTCAAATAGGCCCTGGCGTAAACCCTCATCAGCCGCAAATAGAATGGCTAAAGTTGACGCTGAAATTAGACCACCTGTAAAAATAGTGACAAT
Organism: Cuspidothrix issatschenkoi CHARLIE-1; assembly: GCF_002934005.1. Taxonomy (GTDB): domain Bacteria; phylum Cyanobacteriota; class Cyanobacteriia; order Cyanobacteriales; family Nostocaceae; genus Cuspidothrix; species Cuspidothrix issatschenkoi. The sequence goes on from NZ_PGEM01000024.1 coordinate 38,015, forward strand.
AACAGCAGTTTTTTTCGGGCGTAAGTTGAAAAGTGAGAGGCGTGCCTTACCGACTCGTGTGCCAATGCGATCGCCCACGGTAGCAATTACGCCCCCCAAAATTAAAATTGCTGCAATTAGGATATACCCAGTGGTCATTGTTAGCTATAGCAATGCTTTCAGATCCAGCCTACTACGTTACACCATTTCCTGGGATAAATGGAATTAGGGTGACATACTTCACACACTCCCTTATGCCTTGGGGCACGCTTGCGCTAACAGGTTAGTGTGGGCTTCTCAGGGACTCTTCTTTGAAGACATTAACTGAGCTTTAAAGCCCTATGCCCTAGGGAATTTTGGAGATAATTTTTAACTTTTGTAACAGGCTGCTTTTAGTGCATTTAATTTGGATTACACCTATAACTGAGAATTATATCAGATATTTGGACAAAAACAAAAAAAGTGTTCGTTCCTCTTCGACTAACATTGATGACTTCGCTATGCTTAATTCTTTACTCACGCGTATTGTATTTATCTCATCACCTTCCTATCGGGTAGGTGAGAGGCTTCTACTGTTTAAGCTAAAAGATAACTGAGGTAATTTTTGAGATTTTTCTGTTTGATCATCAAACAGAATACAGGAGTCAGGAGTCGGAAAACAGAAATTCTAGAACTCCTAACGTCATGTACCTTGTTTTTTAAGTAAATTGCTTGCTTAAAGCAATAGGTTTATGCACAGTAATCTTCTTTTTATGAATGGAAATCATTTTTTTCTCGCGCAAATCTCCCAGTAAGCGGGTAACAGTAACGCGAGTAGAACCAATGGCTTCCGCGATCGCCTGATGAGATAACTTCAAATCAATGGTAATGCCATCGGCGCAAGGTACGCCAAAATCTCGACAGAGAATTAATAGAAAACTGATTAACCTTGAACCCATATCGCGGTGAGCCAGAGTTTCAATCATCATCTCCGTCTGAAGAATGCGCGAAGACAGACCTCGCAGCATTAACATTGATAATTCTGGATTATCCTTCAGTGCTTGCTCTACCTGTTCAATCGGCGCGGAAAGCAATTCCACAGTGGTAAAGGCCACTGCATGGTAAAATCGATCAGATTTATTTCCTGTCAGCAATGACAGCACACCAAAAACGCTATTTTCCCGGAGCAGAGCTACCGTTATTTCTTCTCCTGCCTCATACACCCTAGACAGTTTCACCGCACCCTTGAGAAGAAAATAAACTCGTTCAGCAGGATCTCCTGGAAAAAAGATCGTCTTATTGCGTTCAAACGTTTCTACAACCGGAGGAAATGCCCCGGTTGCCATCTGACGAAACACATTTGCTAGGGCTTTGTCTTGTGTCACGATCATCTCCCTTCCCCTACCCAATGCCAGAAAAACAAAAACTAATTACCTAAGAATACACCTGAAAAATCAATAAAGCACCGTCAAGCTTTCTGTTTTTCCTATACTCAAATTTATAATTGCATCTGCTTCGTTTATAATGATACCCAATTATTGTTCCGTTTAGCTAGTAATTATTTATAAGTAGTTTCACAGATAATAGTCAACAGGTTTTGCGCCGAAAATTTATAAATTTTTTGGGAATTTTTGCAAACACCATGATCTTTTTTAGGGTAGTTATTGCACCCTATTCCAGCATCTTGGAAAATCTCTAGCCCAACAAAGTCAAACTAGGGTCAGATTCTAGTATGCTCCTAATGATGAATTAAATTAGCAATTTCTATGCTGGATCTATCTGGAAAAAATGCCCTAGTTACAGGTATTGCCAATAACCGTTCCATTGCTTGGGGAATAGCCCAACAACTCCATAAAGCAGGGGCGAATTTGGGCATTACCTATTTGCCAGATGACAAGGGTAAAATGGAAAAAAAAGTTGCAGAGTTAGTAGAACCTCTTCAACCCAGCTTGTTTTTGCCCTGCAATGTCGAAAATGACGAGCAAATTCAATCCACCTTTGCAACCATCCGGCAAGAATGGGGGAAAATAGATATTTTAGTTCATTGTTTGGCCTTTGCTCAAAGAGAAGATTTGACCGGAGGCTTTAGCGAAACTTCCCGATCTGGCTTTAAAACAGCTTTAGAAGTTAGCACCTACTCACTTGTACAATTAAGCGGTGCAGCGAAACCTTTAATGACCGAAGGTGGAAGTATTATAACTCTTACATATTTAGGTGCAGTTCGTGCAATTCCTAACTATAACGTTATGGGTGTCGCAAAAGCTGGATTAGAAGCTAGTGTCCGTTACCTAGCCGCAGAGCTTGGACCACAAAACATCCGCGTTAATGGCATTTCCGCAGGTCCCATCCGTACCCTTGCCTCCTCCGCCGTCGGTGGTATTCTAGATATGATTCATCATGTCGAGGAAGTAGCCCCTCTACGTCGCACCGTTACACAATTAGAAGTAGGCAACACCGCCGCTTTTTTGTGTAGTGATTTAGCAAGCGGTATCACTGGACAAATCCTGTATGTAGATGCAGGATATGAAATTATGGGAATGTAAGTCAGAGTAGGGGAGCAGGGGAGCAGGGGAGAAGTTTTTTCTACTGACAACTAACAAATGACAACTGGCAAAAGATGACAAATAACCAAACACCTCGGATAGCCTCAGTTCACCGTACCACTGGTGAAACAGATATTCATGTGACTATCAATCTGGATGGTACAGGGATATGCAAAGTTTCTACAGGTATTCCCTTTTTAGATCATATGCTCCATCAAATAGCCTCCCATGGGCTTTTTGACTTGGATATTCAAGCTCAAGGTGACTGGGAAATTGATGATCACCATACCAATGAAGATGTTGGTATTACCTTGGGACAAGCTTTATTTCAGGCTTTGGGTAATAAAAAAGGAATTGTCCGCTTTGGTAATTTTCTTGCTCCTTTGGATGAAGCCTTAGTTCAGGTAGCATTAGACTTTTCTGGACGACCTCACCTGAGTTATGGTTTAGAAATTCCCACACAACGAGTAGGAAATTATGACACACAATTAGTGCGGGAGTTTTTTGTCGCCTTGGTCAATCACAGTCAAATGACATTACACATCCGCCAATTAGATGGCATTAATTCCCATCATATTATTGAAGCGACATTTAAAGCCTTTGCTAGAGCCATGCGAATAGCTGTAGAAATTGATCCTCGTCGTGCAGAAACCATTCCTAGTTCTAAAGGTGTCTTATAAAAATTCTCGGTATGGGTTAAATTGGAGTTAGTTCTAAATAGTCAGTAGTTGGTAGTTTTACGGCCATGAATTCTGTTGTAGATAACCTCGATACTCAACAAAATCCCATAGATAAACAACCAGTAGTTCTGACTTCTGAATTACGCAAGGTCTATCTGACTGGATTTTGGCTCAATCAAAAAGTTGTATCTCTCAAAAATTGTTCTTTACAGGTTTACCAAGGTGAAACCTTTGGTCTGTTGGGTCCTAATGGTGCGGGTAAAACCACATTGTTAAAATTATTGCTGGGAATTATTCGCCCTACATCTGGACGGGGATTATTGTTAGGGAAACCCATAGGTGATGCTAAAGTTAAGCAACATATTGGTTATCTCCCAGAAAATCCCTATTTATACGACTATCTCACTGGTTGGGAATTTTTGCAGTTGGCCGCAGGGCTGTTTCAAATACCACAAAAGTTACAACGTCAACGCATCCCCCAATTATTAGAATTAGTCGGTTTGTCTCAAGCTGATGCGCGGAAAAAGCAAATGCGCCGTTACTCTAAGGGTATGCTGCAACGTGTAGGCATGGCGCAAGCGTTAATTAATGAGCCAGATTTGATTTTTTTAGATGAACCTATGTCTGGACTTGATCCCCTAGGCCGTTATCAAATGCGAGAAATTATTCTCTCTTTGAAAGCATCGGGGAAAACCATATTTTTTAATAGTCATGTGTTGAGTGAAGTGGAACAAATTTGCGATCGCGTGGCTATTCTAGCTAAAGGAGAATTAATCTGTTCTGGTTCTTTAAATGAACTATTAGGTAATAAAAATACATATCATGTCAAAGGTCAAGGAGGAGACGGAGAAATATTGAAAAAATGGATTAGTAATTTAGAATTTGGGGCCGATGGTTATTGGCAAGGTATCCTCCAAGAAGATTACTATGATTTTTTAGCTAGTCTAAGATTGATGGGTGGAAAAATCATCACCATGAATTTATCACGTCAGTCTCTAGAAGACTTTTTTATTCAACAGATTCAAAGCCGAAATCATCCTCTAAATTAGTAAAAATCTAGTAATTTTACAGCATACGTTCATTATCTCAGGAGAAAAATTACATAAAATACACATATACTAGAAGGCAAAAGGCAAGAGTGAAACCCCTGTTATGATTAGGTTTTAATGATCAATAATATCCTAATCAAAAATAGCTACAGCTATAATCAAATCATTATGTATTGGGAAAATTAACCAGGATAAAATTAGTTAAAATTTGGACTAACTTCATAGAAAATTAAAAATCAATATCCTAAATCAAGAAATAATTTATGTCCGGAAAACTAAATATTTATGAGAAAATAAAATTGTTGACCCACTTCGTTGGGCGGCTTTGCTGACTTAAAGCAAATAGCGTGATCTACCGCAATGCTGAACTAGACCCACCGTCAACCACCCATCACTTCCCTTCGGGTAAGTGAGGGCTTGTAAAAGCCTAGTTGATCAGACTCAGTTCTTAACGGAACTACGTTAGAGGTAAGAGTTAAAGACCTACCAGGGAATGCGTAGCTAGTTCCCTGCTCTAGAACTTCAAAGTTAAACAGGCTTAAGGGTTAAACCAGTGCTTTTAAGATAGTTACCGACCTCTAACATTGTCAAAGCTAACATTACCCCAGAAATGGGAGGCTCTTCGGAGCAAAATATTCTGTCCAAAGTATTTGTTTTAGACACTGAAAAAAGACTACTCTTTCCTAATTAATCCAGTAAATCAATTCACAAAGACCGTTACGAATCGAATCGAATATGGAAAATCAAAGATTTGTTAATTGCTCAACTGTCCCTTTCATTGTTTGTGCTGGCGCACAAAATTACTCCAGGGACGTTTCACAATTAACCCTCCATTCCTCCCATCACCAAACTGAGTACAGTTTTGGTGGGGGTCTCCTGGAGGTTTAGATGAAAATGTTCTCAGAATAACTGTAAATATCCTCATCTTCAACTCTTAGGTAAATATGCTTAATAAAGATTTGTCTAAACTTCTCACCCATTCAACTCTGGGTTTAGCATTACTAACAACTATCACTATAAGTTTGCCATCTGTAAGTTTGGCACAAAAACAGCCAGCCAGAGTCAGTATGGTTACAGATTATTTATTAGGCGGTGGCGATCGCATCCGTGTCAATGTATTTGAAGTCCCAGAATACACTGGAGAATATCAAGTTCCTCCCGGTGGTGCAATTAATATGCCCTTAATTGGTAGTGTTCCTGTAGCTGGTTTAACCACAGAACAAGCTGCTGATACCATTGCTAGAAGATACGCTCGGTTTCTCAAACGTCCCCTGATTTCCGTTAACCTCTTATCACCTCGTCCCATAAATGTCTTTGTAGCTGGGGAAGTCACCAGACCAGGAGCTTACACCCTCAGTTTAGAAGGTGGCGCGGGTAATAACCCAGGTGTCCAATATCCCACAGTTTTAGCTGCCATCACCAACGCCCAGGGTGTAACCCTAGCAGCAGACGTGACTCAAGTGCAACTACGTCGCAAAGTGGGACGTTCTGCAGAAGAAAGCGTTTCTCTCAACCTCAAGCAATTGATGCAAACAGGCAGAATATCCGAAGATATCACCCTCAGAGATGGAGATACCATATTTATCCCCACGGCGGCCAGTTTAAATGTGGCTGAAGCCCGCAATTTATTTTCAGCCAATTTCGCTGCTAGCCAAACCACACCCCGTACAGTGGTAGTCATTGGTGAAGTTTATCGCCCTGGTTCTTATCTAGTCACCCCTGGGAATGGAGGAGGAGCACAGGATGGTGGTGCTGGTGGCGGTTTACCCACAGTAATGCGGAGTTTGCAATTAGCAGGGGGAATTACATCACAAGCTGATGTTCGCAAAATTAAATTACGCCGTCCTACCCGCACTGGTACACAACAAAATATAGATATCAACCTGTGGGAATTACTCCAAAATGGTGACATTAATCAAGATATCGTAGTGCAAGATGGCGATACTATCATTATTCCCACCGCTACGGAAATTTCTCCTGCTGAAGCTACCCAATTGGCAACAACCACTTTATCCCCAAATACTATTGAAATTGGTGTAGTTGGTGAGGTGAAGCGTCCAGGTGCAGTTAAGCTACAGCCTAATAGTTCGTTAAATCAGGCACTATTGGCCGCCGGTGGTTTTAATGATGGTAGAGCTAGTAGAGCTACTGTAGAATTGATTCGCCTCAATTCCAATGGTACTGTTAACAAACGTCCAGTTAAAGTGGATTTAGCCAAAGGTATTAATGAAGAAACTAATCCGATTCTACGTAATAATGATATCATTGTAGTTGATCGCAACGGTTTAGCTAAAACAGGCGATCAGGTTAATACTATAGCTGGTCCTCTGGGTACTATCTTAGGGATCGTGAGATTATTCTTTGGATTTTAGATTGATAGCAGTTGTCAGTTGTCAGTTGTTCTTTGTTTCCTGCCTTCTGCCTTCTGCTATCGATTAAAACTCTCTTCTTAAAAATATCAGGATAGCGATCGCTAATAACATAAAACTGTAAAGCAAACCATAACCAGCATTAGTAATTAATGTGATGGTGTCTGGTAGTGCTTGTAAACCATAAACAGCATCATTTTTCAAATCTAATCTGGATAAATCTGGTAATATCAAATATAACCCTTGGGTGATGCGTTCCATGCCAGGGTTACGACTTAATTTACCTAATGCTACCAAGTCTTGAGTAATATTTCCCATTAAATACACAGCAAATGTTAAGGCTGTGGCAATAAGAGAACTGGTAAAAACTCCCAGAGTAATGGCGATCGCAGTGATTAACGATAACTGTAAAAATATAAACAAACTAGCCAGAAAAATACTGCTAATTGAATAGGATACTTTGCCAAATTGCAAAAATCCTAAATAAATAATTGTCATTGCCGTAACTATCACACCTAAAACCGCCGATAATCCTAAATATTTACTAGTAATAAATTCACTGCGGGTAATGGGTTTAGCAATTAATACTAAGATGGTACGTTTTTCAATTTCTTTATTAATTAATCCCGTACCGATAAATGTAGCCACAATTAAACCAATGACGTTCATGGTGGCTAAACCAAAGTCTAAAAATATTTTATCGGATGTGGTAGTAGCAAATTCGGGAATAGCGCGGAAAGCAATAGCCAGAATAATGCCATAAAAACCAATGATGTACAGAATGCGATCGCGGATCACTTCCTGAAACACATTTTTAGCCATGAAAAAAGTTCTAATTACATTCATACCCAGGTAGAAAAATTAAATTTATTAGTGGATTTTGCAAACAGCAATTATCAGCAAATCAGATACAAATGTAAATTACAAAACTCTTATGGTGCGGGCATACTATGGCTAACACCACGCCACGCGAACGACACTCTCAGTACAAGTCTTGCCCGCTAGTTGTATACTTACCCCTGTGGTTGTGGAGGTGGTGAACCAAGGATAAATTTATTGAGGCGATCGCAGGAAATAGTTGCCACCGCGTTTTTATTTTCCGTTTGTTTACTACCACCTGATGGTTGAATTAAACAAGATTTTTTCCAATAATATCCCCGGTTATCGGCACTCGGTCCTGCCCAAATCATCAAAATATCTAGTCTATATCCAGATTTGATACTTACCACACGGGGTTCAATTCGCCAAAGTAGTTTTTCTTTCGATTCACCTAAATTATTTTCAATGCTTCTCCTACCTATATTACCTAGTTGTTCATTAACTTCTATTAACCATTTTTCGACTTCTGACCAAGGTTTTTTGGCAATTTGGCTAGTAACTAAAGGTTGGATTTTATTTAAAATCAAATCACCGTTTTTTGGCTTTTGCTTGGGTGGTTCTAACCTAATGACAAAAGCACTTTTTTGAAAGTTATCTGCGCGTAAACTGGGATATTCTTTCAACCATTTATCTATGACAAAGTAAAACTGAAGCCAACAACTAAGTAACATACACCAGGCTAATAAAACCACAACTTTTTGACGATCTTGAACTTTAGGAAGTTTGGTTTTTGCTGCTGTTCCACCTGTACCTTCAAAAAAGTTAGGGATAGCAGTAACAACTGCGGCTATGGTTGGCCAAATAACTATAGTATTTGATGTTAATACATTTTCCTTGTGTCCAAAGGCAAATACACTAACTAAAAACCCTGTAATTACTGCCCCTACTGGCATAAAAGTTCCCGGAACTCTTAAAGGATCATCGGTAGTATACCAGGCCGTTCCTGCTAATAAAAATAACCAGCCACAAAAGGCAATTACATCTTTAATATAGCCCACTGCCAAAGATGATATTGCCCAAGAAAAAAGACTCAAGTAAATAAATGTTTGCCATGAGTATGCTTTGGTTGGGGTGAAGAGTTTTTGCACAGTGGCAAATAAGCCTTGAATATATGTAAATATGCCTAATATATCCTTAAATAATGATTCCATTCAATTACCTCTAATTTATAAATTTGGTTGATCTGGATTTTTGTTTTAGCGAGATCGAATTAATATGATGACAGTAATAGCAGTGTAACTGAGGGCATTAGCAATTAATGTGGATGTGATCAGATTAGTAGTTTGTAACTTAGCTAGACTCATATAAAAGTATCTTTCTTGGGAAGAAGTAATTTCAGCTTTTTGACCTGCTTCATCCATGAATATGATCAGCAACTTCATGAGTAAGAATTTAACTAAAAAAGTGCTGATGAAAATAGTAAATGATAAGAAAATTATCAGGCTGCTAATATTGGGATCTTTGATTTTATTAAAGAATATATAATTAATCAGTTCTGATTTAATCCCAATTGGTAACATTGGCTCGACCATAAAAAATATAATCCAACCAATCACACTAGAAAAAACGTTGATGGATATAGCATAAAAAACGCTAGTTCTTTTGTCGAATTTCAGCCATTTGTTAAAAACCAAAGCTTCGATGGGAATGGTAGTGAGTAAAAATAAGATTCCAAAAAATATTGCCCCGATAGGCAAAATTATGGGTAGTGATAATTCATCTGACATAATGGTTACAGCTAAAAGACATGAGTTGGTAATTTGTAAATTATTTTTTGTACTGCTATTAGGTTCACCGATGAGCCTTACTCCTGGGGAGTAGGATAATTCTACACAGTATAACTGCAAGTATACGGATCATGGCAAATTATCTCATTGTTCTGGCATTTTCGGATCTGGGTATCTAAGATATTTTCACTAATTTTAATAATACCAGGACTTACGCAACCGGGACATTGGTAGGGTGTGGTTCGACAAGCTCACCAACCACGTCAGACTGCATAAATCCTGCAAATAAATAGATTGTTGATACCTGACGTACTCTATAACTAATAATACATCTATGATACTGCCATACTTAGGGATAAAACCAACAATCTCCAGTCTAGTTTCGCTAAGATAAAGAATTGCTACTTTATAGCTTTTCAAAATTGCAAAATATGACAAGGAACGGCATCGGTATTCGCACAGCGCAAGTGCGTTCTGAACGGCTGACGGGTCAAATTCACGTCTATGATGGTGTGGGCAAAGGTAAGTCCCAAGCGGCTTTAGGGGTGGTTTTGCGCTCGATTGGTTTGGGAATCAAAACACCAGGGGATTCTCACCGTGTGTTACTGCTGCGGTTTTTGAAAGGACCAGAACGGGATTATGATGAAGATGGGGCAATCGCTGCTTTACAACGCGGATTTCCCCATTTAATTGATCAGGTTCGCACCGGTAGGGCAGAATTTTTTAGCCATGATCAAATTACAGCTTTTGACAGAACGGAAGCTGCACGGGGTTGGGATGTGGCTAAAGGGGCGATCGCCTCTGGTTTATACTCCGTTGTCGTCCTGGATGAAATTAACCCGGTTTTGGATTTGGGTTTGCTACCAGTGGATGAAGTGGTGAAAACTTTAAAATTTAAACCCCAGGAATTGGAAATTATCACCACAGGACGCGCTGCACCCCAGGAATTATTAGATATTGCGGATTTGCATTCGGAAATGAAACCCCAACATCACCCGACGGCGGCAGCAATGTTAATTGAAGGTGTAGAAATTTATACGGGTGCTGGCAAGGGAAAATCTACCAGTGCCTTGGGTAAAGCTTTAAAAGCCATTGGTCGGGGGATTAATCATCCTGGGTCTACCCGTGTGTTAATTATGCAGTGGCTCAAGGGTGGTAGTGGATATACTGAAGATGCAGCGATCGCCGCTTTACAGCAATCCTATCCAGAGGTAGTAGATCATCAACGTTGTGGACGGGATGCCATTGTTTGGCGTAATTCTCGTCAAGATTTAGACTATATAGAAGCTCAGAGGGGTTGGGAAATTGCCAAAATAGCGATCGCTTCTGGTGTGTATAAAACCATCATCCTCGATGAACTGAATCCCACCGTTGATTTAGAATTGTTACCAGTTGATCCCATCGTTCAAGCCTTATTACGTAAACCCCGTGATACGGAAGTGATCATCACAGGTCGCTGTCAAAATCATCCCGCTTATTTTGATTTAGCAAGTATTCACTCTGAAGTTTATTGTCATAAACACTACGCTAACCAAGGAGTAGAACTCAAACGCGGCGTAGATTTTTAGAGGAGACAGGAGATAGGAGGCAAGAAAATTTTCTCCTCTGCTCCTCTGCTCCTCTGCTCCTCTGCTCCTCTGCTCCTCTGCTCCCATAATGACAACTTTTAACACCAACTTACTGAATAGATCAATAGGAATAATATGACCATAGATAATAATATTTTAGATTTAGTGGCTGGAGGATTAGCGATCGCAATTCTTTTGGGTGGAATGTTGATGATGTTTACAACTATTTTCACAACTAAAAAATAATTAAGTAGGGGCGAAGCATTCGGAGGATTAGTTATTGGTTTCTAGCAAAGATTATTTTCCGAATGCTTCGCCCTTACCCATGAGACATCGGAGGATTAGTTATTGGTTTCTAGCAAAGATTATTTTCCGAATGCTTCGCCCTTACCCATGAGACATCGGAGGATTAATTAAATGTACATGGTTTGAAACCTTTATAGAGACATTCCCCAGAAAGTCTCTACAATCTTTTTTGGAGATGTCTATTAGACCGTTATGACCATACAGCCATACTTACTACCCCAGCAACATCACCATCTGGCGTTTGACCAATAAAGTAAATATTATAACAGCAACCAATACCAAATAAATAGGTGTGTAAATTGGTTAAGTTTGACTGGAGTAAATCATCTATTCCTTGAGTAGCTTCCATGTATTCCTCCTCAAAATCATCCTCAGAGTCGGTATCTGGAGTTAATTTTTGAAAGGGAAAAGTTCTCGCAAATCCAATTGCATCTAACAAATTATTAAACATTGATTCTCTCGTTTCTCCAAATCTGAGAATAAACCCTGTATCTGTGAAACCTCCTAAAAGATTTATTTCACAAAAATCTAAATCTGCTAATAGAGGTTCTAATTTATTTAATAATTCAAAATTTGTCGCTGTTTGTGGTAGATAAATTGGCAGTAATGGTTCTCCGATGATCATGTCACCCGTGGGAGTATATTCTTCAAAATCCGCTGGTATTTGGGGAGCAATACCAATCCATTCTCCTGATTTTGTTTGTCCTAAAAGGATTTTAAATGTATCCGGTGGGTTATCTAATGATCTAATTTCTGCTACTTCTAAAGATAAAGTATTATTTTTGAGTAATTCGATAGCTTTTTGATGTTTTGGCGTTTTTTGCCAAACCTGCTTTAAATAATCTTCTAAATTTGCCGTTTTCAGAATTTTACCACCTTCTTCATAAGGTTCAAACTGAGGAGTTACTGATCTGAACAAGTTCTCTATGGTAAATTCTCCTGAAACTTCTCTTTCCCACAGAAAAGGATAGATAGGATAATCTGAATCACTCCATGGAAATTCCAAGTCTGCTGTAAATTTTGCCAGTTGCTGTAAAAGTTTGACATTATTGCTTTTCATGATCTTAGCTATTTTTTAACAAAAAATTATCAAGTTAATAGTTATCAAGTTCATCAGGATTAATTCCTAACTCACGCAACTTTTGTGATAGTTTGGCAATTTCTGTTTTTGCTTGGGCAATTTCTGTTTTTGCTTGGGCAATTTCTGTTTTTGCTTGGGTAGCTTCTTCCGTTGGTTCAGGAATTAATTCTCCTGTGAGTGTGAACCACCTTAACCACAATTTGGTAATATCTTGAAATGTACCTTGCCATAATCCTAAACTTAAACCTAATTCTGGCATAGGTAGGCGTTCCTCAATCATATTTATCGGTTCATAATGAGCACCTACTAACTGAAATGCCCGGACTTCGTTAGTGTAGCGGCTAAACACAATATAGTAAGGAATTCTTAAAATGCGTTCATAAACTTCCCATTTTGTTGGAGGTTTATCTATCTTACTTTCCCTATTTCCTAAATCTTCATCTTCTGTACCAGGAGATAATAATTCCACAACAACAAAGGGATTTGCTGGTTCTTGCCAAGTCACATAACTTAAACGCAAATCTTGGCCATTATATAATTTGGAGACTCCAACTGCACCAAACCAATCAGGGCGTTTATACCATAAAGGATGTTGCAGATCATAATAAAGATTGAGATCAGCAGCACTATAAACTAATTCTGGATTCCAGTTTATGGGCTGAAAAGTTAAATATAAAAGTAAGGGTTGTAAAAAATGAAAGTCGTCTGGCAAGCCTTTTTCCTCTGGATTTTCACTAGGTAAATCATACATTGTTGGCAAGGTTTCCCAAGGAGGAAGGGGTGGTTCTGTTTGAGGTATGAGGAAAGTCATTTGATTTGAGATTTTAGATTTTGAATTTGTAAGGATTCAGGTGAGGTGATAAGATCCCCGACTTCTTTGATTGTATTCGCAAAGGATAAATCTATCTTAGAAGTCGGGGATCTGGAAACAAGTGCTATAGCTGAATACTTACTTGAATTTTAGCTTAGGTTGGGGTGTTGCAAATTGTGGATTGTATTACTATTCTCAGATTCACTGAAATTTTTACGCCATTACAAGTAATCTTTGTGGGTCTAAATATACATACCAGGGAAAAGGACGATCTTGAAGATTTATCCACTTTTCTTTATAAATTTCCCCTTGCAAATGATAATCATAAATATCATGAGGGGGAGAATTAAGTTTAATAAATACTGTCATTCTGTGTGGTGTTTCGCTGGTGCGGACTAAATAACAGGGAAATGTATTTACTTGGTCAGGATCTTGAGTGAACATGAGATGATGAGCGCGAATACCAATATGAGATAATTCTGGCGGAATTTTTTCACCCACTTGTAAATTACAACCCCAATCAGTTGCGGTTATTTGTTGAGGTGATAAAATATTAGCACGGGAAAAGTTTTTACAGCCAGTAATTTGAGCGACATTTACAGTAGCAGGATGTTGAAAAATCTCATATTTAGAACCATGATGGGCTTCTTTTCCCTGGTTTAATACTAATAGATTGGGACATAAACGATAGGCTTCTTCCATGTTATGGGTAACGAATAAAGTTACACCACCATAATCATCGAGAATTTCTGTAACTTGTTGTTCTAATTGACTGCGGAGATGGGTATCCAGGGCGGAAAATGGCTCATCTAAAAGTAATGCTTCTGGTTTACTAGCTAAAGCCCTGGCTAATGCTACGCGCTGCTGTTGTCCTCCAGAAAGTTGGTGTGGATAGCGATCGCCAAATCCTTGTAAGTGCATGGCTATTAATTGCTTTTCTATCTCTTCTTTAATATTAACTGATTTCGGTATACCAAAGGCGATATTTTGGGCTACTGTGAGATGGGGAAATAAAGCATAGTTTTGGAATAAAAAACCGATTTTGCGTTGATGAATTGGCTGATTAATTTTCTTTTCTGAATCAAACAATACTCGATTATTTAAAATAATTTGTCCTTTATTTGGTGTTTCTATCCCCGCAATACAACGCAAAATCATACTTTTTCCTGCCCCAGAACTTCCCAATAATCCCAAGGGTTGATGATCAGTATTAAAAGCAACTTGTAGGTGAAAATTATTTAGTCTTTTTTCAATATTTAAAAGTAAGCCAGATGTATCGTAATTATCTAATAATATAGAAGATTTCTGTTCTGATTCTCGTTGCTTAATCTGAGTTTTTATAGGTTTAGATTTAGATTGAAATTCTTGCCAAAAGTTAGCCATCAGTATTCCTGAAAGGGAAATAATCATAATGGCAATTGACCAAAACCAAGCGTCATTAATTGCCCCGGCTTCCACTGCAAAATAAATAGCCATGGGAATAGTTTGTGTTTGTCCAGGAATATTTCCTGCTAACATCAAAGTTGCCCCAAATTCACCTAAAGCACGGGCAAAAGCTAGGGTAGTGGCGGCAATAATTCCGGGAAAGGCTAGGGGTAAACTAATCTGCCAAAAAATAGTTAATTCCTTCGCTCCTAACGTTCTCGCTACTCGTAAAAGATTAGCATCAATTTGACTAAAAGCTCCCAAAGCAGTTTTATACATTAATGGAAATGAAACTACTGTAGCCGCAATGGCCGCACCATACCAAGTAAATACAATTGTCAAATCAAAGGGTTCTAATAATTTACCAATTGGTCCATTTTTCCCAAAAAATATCAGCAGTAAAAACCCCACAACGGTAGGCGGTAAAATCAAAGGAGCAACAAATATACTTTCAATTAAAGCTTTGGCTTTACCCCGATATCCTAACATCCAATAGGCGGCAGATATGCCTAAAAAGAAGGTGATAAAGGTCGCTAATAATGAAGTTTTTAACGATATCCAAAGCGGTGATAAATCCTGCGGCATAGGTTGTTCATCTTTTTACTAAGCTTTCCACATTTATAAATCTGGATGAGAGAGAAAATACATTCTTGCTAATACTATAGGAATCATATTTGTAAACAATAATTGTTAACTAATAATCACAAATAGCTATCTGAGTAAATTCTAGCTTGAACAATTATGATTTTATCACTCTTGTGCCGCTGATAAAGCTTCTTGATAGAGTCGTGAACTAATGTGTTTACCTTCTGAAATTAAACTATCTAAAACATTTTTGATTGCAGGAATTAACCCTTGTTGTTTTGCTACTAATAAAATGCCAATTGTGCCAATAATCTTTAAGTTTCTAGATAAAGCAACTCGTCTAGCATCCAAGTCATCCATTAATAATTGATCAGATGCTAACTCTTCAGCAAGAATCATCGCAGCACATTCACCTGCACCTAGATTTGTTGCCTTTTTGAGATTAGATAGTTTTTCTAAATTCTTAACAGATATTATCTCTATCCAATCTGCTGATTTGACTAATTTAACGGCTGGGTGCGTACCTGTTGTTACTTCATAATAAACTTCTTGCAGAATAATTACTTTACTAAAAATATCCCGCAATAAATTGAGTTGTCCAACTTTTGCTAATTCACTCAAGGGAGTTGTATCGGAGACAATAATCACTTTTTATACTGGCTTAAAATTTCTAGTGTTTGAGTAACTTCTTGCTGTAGTTCTTCCTTTGTTTGACTGGGGAAGGGAGATATTTGGTAAATATCCATTAAATCAGAAAGTTGCCAACGTTCAATTTCTAATAATTCTGCTGCACGTCCAGCACTAATATCTCCATGACGTAATAATGTCATGATGTATGCTTCTTTGGCTTTTTTTTCTGCTTCTAAACGATGAATTTCTGGGACTTCTGGTAAGGTGAGGGTAAATTTGACTTCTGTTGCGGCCATTTTATTTTACCATTACTAAATATTGGGTTTCCTTGCGTCAGTTTAATCTACATCACTTAATTATACAATATAATAGCTGAGTGATCACATTTTGAAAGTCAGAAGTGTTGAATGTTAAGAAAATCCTGATAAAAATAGCCCAAAATATGTTAAATTTTGGGCGAAGGATTAAAATATTTTGATTAACCATAATCATAAACTCATTTCCCAAGATTGTCAAAAATATCCTGGGCGGACTACCCAAAAATTATTATCCTGTTTTAAACAGCCGTCTTTTTGTTGAGTGTTGGTTGGCTTATAGATATTTATCGTTTACAGTGGGGAGTTGAACTGTTATGGAAATTTTTAAAGATGCACTTAAAACTGGATAGATTAATTACCAAAAATGTTAATGGTATTGCCATTCAAATCTATGCTAGTCTCATCGCTTATCTGATTTTACAACTTGTATCTGTTCCGAAAGAATGGGGTGAAAAGATGTTAGATAAATTTCGCTATCTTCAAGCTTGTATGTGTCAACAAATCAGTTATGTTCATTGGATGGAATATATTATGAAATGTTGACATTTTCACTCTTGATAATACTACTATACTTAAATATGTAAAGTTTTGTAACGACATTCAACATTTCTGTTATATCAGATATAGTCATCTTGTCTTCTTAAAATTAAACGATAATTCAGTAATTGTCCCAGGGCTTGATGAAATTCAGAAATTGTGGAATCACCAAGGAAACTTTTAATTTCCACAGCTATTTTTTGATTATCTTTTTCGGCTGCAAGCATTTTTTCTGCACCTAAATCAACATATAAATCTACTCCTCCAAATTGTATAAATAATGGATCATTAGTAATCATCCACCCTTCTTTAATTAAAGCATTTTTGACAGCATCGTGAAATTTGTCTTTAGCCGTTATTTTTATTGAAATATCCAGTAAACTATGATACTTGGCGGGCAAGATGCCCACCCCACAATAGTTTAATCTTAGGCTTCTATTGCCTGTTTAATCCAGTTTTGCAAAGTATTTACAACTTCCTCAATGGCAATTTCTTGAGATTCATGGTTTACCCGTTTAACTACTTCTACTTTACCATTAGTGATGGCTCGACCGGTGACAATTCTAAAGGGAATACCGATTAAATCAGCATCTTTGAATTTAACACCTGCTCGTTCATCTCTATCATCTAATAAAGTTTCTACACCTGCTTTGTTGAGTTCGGTGTAAAGTTTTTCTGCAACTGCGATTTGTTGGGCATCTTTAATGTTAGGAATTGTCACTATGGCGTGATACGGTGCGATCGCTACTGGCCAAATTATCCCATCTTTATCATAGGATTGTTCTACGGCTGATTGTGCTAAACGAGATACACCAACACCGTAACAACCCATAACTAAAGGCTTTTCTTCCCCTTGTTCATTGGTATAGGTTGCACCCATCGCTTGAGAGTATTTTGTACCGAGTTGGAAAATGTGACCAGCTTCTATACCTCTAGCTGTTTGTAGGGTTTGGGTTGAGTCGTGAAGTGAGCGATCGCCTGGTCTAGCTTTCCGAATATCTACGGTTAATGATGGTAATTTAAACTGCTCACCCCAATTTGCCCCCACAACGTGAAAACCGCTTTCATTTGCACCAGTAACAAAGTTCTTTAACTCCACCGCAGTTTGATCAACCAACCGCACAAATTGAGAATTTACCTGTTTACTACCAGTAATATAATCATCACTAAGATCCGGTGCAATATAACCTAAAGGTAAAGATTTTGCTTGCCATGCTTCTTGTGCTTCAGCATTGGGTATAGTTAGACTAAGGATAGTTTTAGCAGCAAATTGAGGAGCTAATTTAGTTAATTCATTTTGTAATTTAACTTCATTAATTTCCTGATCTCCGCGAATATTGATCAATACCAAAACCGTTGAACCATTATCATAAACAGTTTGATATAAAACATTTTTCACAACTTGAGTAGGAGAACATTTCAAGAACTTACAAAGTTTTTCTATTGTATCAGTTCCCGGAGTTTCCCGTTTTTCAAAACTTGTAAAAGGTGAAATTTCCGCATCTGCTGGTAAAGAAACCGCCTTTTCTACGTTTGCTGCATATTTACCATCTTCAGTGTAGAGAACTTCATCTTCTCCCGCATCTGCTAACACCATAAATTCTGTCGAACCAGAACCACCAATAGCGCCAGAGTCAGCTTCCACAGCGCGAAAAGCCAAACCAGAACGCCGCAACATATTACTGTAAGCAGTGTACATATCCTGGTAAGTTTTTTTCAAACTTTCCTCATCAGCATGGAAAGAATAACCATCTTTCATAATAAATTCTCGTCCCCGCATTAAACCAAAACGGGGACGAATTTCATCACGAAATTTAGTTTGCAGTTGATATAAATGTAGAGGTAATTGACGATATGAACGAATCATATCACGGGCAACAGTTGTAATTACTTCCTCATGGGTTGGTCCTAATCCTAATTGTTGTTCCCTTCTATCCACCAGGGAAAACATAATTCCCTCAGCCTTAGTATAAGTGTCCCATCTTCCCGACTCCTGCCATAACTCAGCCGGTTGTAATTGGGGTAATAAACATTCTTGTGCGCCGGTCGCATTCATTTCTTCCCGAACAATTTGGGAAACCTTTTGCAAAACTCGCCACATCAGGGGAAGATAAGCATAAATTCCGCCACCAATACGACGAATATAACCTGCACGCAACAATAATTTATGGCTAGGAATTTCCGCATCAGCCGGATCATCCCGTAGTGTAACAAATAACATTTGTGATAATCGCATTGTTTTTTCCTTTACTTGCTAATTAATGAAAATTAACCTCTGTTAACTGTCACATCAGACCTGCTATAACTTGAAGAGATAACTACTTTGTTTGAAGCAATGTATCAAGCACAACCACCTTTAGAATTTATTCCGCCAGCTTTTAACCCTTTGTTGTTAAAATTGGTACATTTAGTCCTACCAAGCTGGATACGTTTCCAAACGCCAATTAGCAACATTGAGGCAGACAACGTTAAAATTTTAGCGGATTGTTATCAGCGATTTCAGGATGGTAAAATCCGGTTTATGATGGCCTTTCGTCATCCTCAGACAACAGATCCTCTGTGTTTAACCTACTTATTTTCCCAAATCTTGCCTAAAGTAGCACGAGTTGAGGGTAAACAGCTAAAATATCCGCTTCATGCTCATTTTATCTATGATCGGGGCATTCCTCTCTGGGCTGGTTCTCATGTGGGTTGGGTAATTTCCCATTTAGGGGGGACTCCCATTCAACGGGGTAAAGCAGACTGGACTGGGTTGCGTTCAGCGCGGGATTTGTATATTAATGGTCAGTTTCCCATGGCTGCTGCCCCAGAAGGTGCTACAAATGGTTTATCCGAAATTATCAGCCCCTTAGAACCCGGTATCGCACAGATGGGTTTTTGGTGTGCGGAAGATTTGCAAAAAGCCGGCAGAGATGAGGAAGTTTTAATTTTACCAATTGGCATTAAATATAGTTATATCAATGAACCTTGGGATAATATAGCAAATTTATTAACTGAATTAGAAGCGGCCAGTGGTTTATCTCTAAATCAAGAAAAAACAGAAGCTTCTTTTGCTAGTCTTTATCCCCGTTTATTAAGTTTAGCAGAACATTTATTATCGGTAATGGAGAAATTTTATACTAAATTTTATCATCAAACATTACCAGATCAAAAGATTACCAATAAGGAAATTACAGATAGAAATGAAGCTTTAGCTTATCGCTTACAATCTGTCATGAATGTAGCCTTATTTATTGCTGAACAATATTTTGATTTACCCTCAAGAGGCAATTGGAATGATAGATGTAGACGAGTAGAACAATCTGGGTGGAATTATATCTTTAGAGAAGATTTTAAAGATGTTAAAACATTATCATCCATTGATAAGAGTTTAGGGGATAGAGTCGCCGAAGAGGCTTATGTGCGGATGTGGCACATGAGATTAGTTGAAGATTTTGTTGCTGTTTCTGGGATGTATATTCGAGAAAAACCCACCTTAGAAAGATTTGCCGAAACAACCTTAATTTTATGGGATTTAGTGAATAAAATCAAGGGAAATGCTCCTGTAAATCGTCCACAATTGGGTAAGCAGCAAGTCAGGATAACTATAGGTGAACCAATTTCTATTTCTGAACGTTATCCAAATTATAAAAGTAGTCGAGTTGCTGCTAGACAAGCGGTAGCTGAGTTAACAACAGATTTACAGCAGGTATTGGAGGGGTTGATATCTGAGAAAATTTTGTAAAAGTAGTAAGTAGGTCAAAAAATGTATGCAGAAAAGTAAATAAGGCTAAAACCCTTTTTCCTCCTACCTTATCCCAAGGACAATTTTTAACGCCAACCTACTTATGGTTTGCTGAATAAAAGTAAAAGCTGGATAAATCAAGAGTTTAGGTGCGTTACAGCTTTACCTAAAGCACCCTACAAATACTAATATTTGATTTTGAAATATACGTAGGGTGTGTTAGCGATAGCGTAACGCACCCTACAAATACTATTTTTATAGCCATACAACTTGTGTACAACAATAATGATTGAACTATTTATTTATAGATAACATTGTAATTAAGTCAAGGTTTGAACAGCTAAACAGCCGTCATCAACCCTTACAGTCATCTAACTTTTAGGATATTTATACTATGTCTCATACATTGTTCAGTGATGTATCTATTGAACAACAAGAAACTATAGTCGGTGGGGCTAATTTATTTCTTGACCCACTCAATAATGTATTGCCCTTTGCTGGATCATTTTTACCAAATTTGCAGAACTTAAAAGATACTTTGTTACCTCAATTCTTACCTGGTTTGAACATTGGCAACTTGTTAAATAACTTCCTACTCTAATTTTCATCCATTAGAACACTTACTTTTTTATAACCACATCATAGCTATTAATCTGTAGGTTAGCATTATCTACAGATTTTTTTATTGCTTGAACTTATTAGACTTCAAAATCTAATGTTCTTATAATAGCAGAAAATTCTTAATCTATTTAAAATATTAGCCATATTGGCGTGTATTTTTCAGAAATATTTAGTCCTAAATTTGGTAATTAAGTTTGCAGAAAATGAGAATGAATTATCTAGCAATTCCTCGATATTCTATTAACAAGCGAGGGGGAAAGCGGCAAACGAGCAGCAAACAAACCCAAGTGATAATTCAAATCAAGGAGAATTCAGTCATGTCTAATCTATTTACCGCAGTATCTGTTGAGCAACAAGAAATCGTAGCTGGTGGTACCCTTTCACTAGGTCCAACAGCATTATTTGCAACTTTTTTCAAAGGAGCACAGACAGTGCAGAAAGGTGGTGCTAACTCAAACTGGGGCGGTAGCAATGCTGGAGGCGAGCAATATATTCAACGTATCAAAACTGCCGGTGTTTCTTTTTTAACCGCTTAGTATAAACATACAGGCAAGAGAACTATACCTGTGGCAGATAAGTGGTAAAGAGGAATAAAAACATAGAATTATCAAATAGTATTAGATGATTCTCATCGTTTTACTCCTGGCACTTCTATTCACAGCGTAGAAAAAGATTTATGTATCATTTTTTGTGATACATAAATCTTATTTTTTATAAAAGGAGGTCATACTATGTCTGATAATATAAAAAACGGCAACTCTAAGCTATTCATAAATTTATCAGAAAAAGAACAGGAGTCTTTATCTAGTGGGTATGGAATGTTTTATATGTTCTACCAAAATACGAACATATTAACTAGTGCAAGTAATATCATGAATATTTCTCAGGGAGACTTTAGTGGCTATTCAAATAGTCAAACTCAGTATAAACTTTCTCAAACAACCTTTATTTTAGCTTCATTGTTTGGTGAAAGTGGTGGAAGTCGTCGGAATAGGCGAAGGAGAGGTAGTAGCTTATTAGGGAAAATATTTAGTTTCTTTTAGGATAAAAGCAAAATAAACATCACATCGTTTTATATTTCAATATTTAGATCAAATTTACCAGTGTTTACTACAAATTCAAGAAATGTAAAAAATGTCAATCTAATAACAAAAAAATTGGCTTATTTTTCTGACTTTATATGGTTACTTCCTTATGAAATACCAATTTATTAAACAGCATAGCGAAGAAGATTGTGGTGCAGCTTGTTTAGCGGCGATCGCTAAATATTACGGTCAAACATTTACCCTTAACCGTGTGCGGGAAGCCGTAGGAACAGGACAATTTGGTACTACTTTATTAGGATTAAAACGAGGAGCAGAAATCCTCGGTTTTAAAGCCAGTCCTGTCAAAACTTCCCCAGAAATATTAGATAAAATTAAAGAAGCACCCTTACCAGCAATTATTCATTGGCAAGGGAATCATTGGGTTGTTTTATATGGTAAAAAAGGTAAAAAATTTCTAATTGCAGATCCCGCAGTGGGAATGCGTTATCTTTCTAAAGAAGATATAAAAGAAGCTTGGACAGATTGGTTATTATTATTAGTAGAACCAGATCCGATCCGATTTTTTACTCAAAAGCAAGATCAGATCGGTGGTTTTTGGCGTTTCTTCACACGAGTTTGGATTTATCGCGGCATTTTATTCCAAGCTTTACCTCTCAATTTAGTATTGGGTATTCTGTCTTTAGCTTCACCCTTCTTGCTGCAAATTCTCACCGATGATGTATTAGTTAGGGGTGATACAAAATTATTAACTACAGTAGTAATTACTGTAGTAGTCATGAATATTATTTCTCATAGCCTCTCATTTGTCCAATCTAACTTAATTGCCCATTTTGCTCAAAGAATGCAATTAGGATTAGTTCTGGAATTTGGGCGGCAGATTCTGCGTTTACCACTAACTTACTATGAAAGTCGTCGCAGTGGTGAAGTTGTTAGTCGTTTACAAGATATTGACCAAATTAATCAATTAATTGCTCAAGTTATTGTTGGTTTACCCAGTCAATTTTTTATTGCGATTATCTCTTTAGGTTTCATGTTTTTCTATAGCTGGAAACTGACCTCAATAGCTTTATTAATTTCTGTGGTTATGACCATATCTACTTTTATTTTCCAGCCCACATTACAACAAAAAACTAATGAACTGTTAGTTACAGAAGCGGAAACCCAAGGGGTTTTAGTGGAAACTTTTAAAGGTGCATTAACCCTCAAAACAACTGCATCAGGTAGACAATTTTGGGATGAATTACAAAATCGCTTTAATCGTCTAGCTAGGCTAACATTTCAGACTATGCAAATTGGGATTATTAATAATACCTTTTCTGGCTTTGTTTCTGGCATTGGTAGCATAATTTTGCTCTGGTTTGGTGGCTATTTAGTAATTAACCCGGCGGAAAACATTACCATTGGGCAATTACTAGCATTCAACTCAATGAATGGTAACTTTATCTCTTTAATTAGTACAGTTATTAATTTTGTTGATGAATTTACTCGTGCTAAAACTGCTACAAGACGGTTAACAGAAGTAATTGATGCTACTCCAGAAGAAAATGATGATGGTAAAAAACCTTTTGCCACAATTTCTGATAATGCTGATATTATTTGTACAAATTTAACCTTCCATTATCCTGGTCGTATTGACTTATTAGATGATTTTTCTTTAATAATTCCTGGAGGTAAAAATACTGCTTTAATTGGTAAATCTGGCTGTGGTAAAAGTACATTAGCTAAATTAATTTCTGGTTTATATCAACTGCAATCTGGTAATATTAGGATTGGGCTTTATAATCTCCAAGACCTGTCTTTAGAATCTCTGCGTCAACAGGTTGTACTTGTTCCCCAAGATGCCCATTTTTGGAATCGTTCTATTATCGAAAATTTCCGATTAGGATCACCTCATGCTACCTTTGAGGAAATTGTTAAAGCTTGTCAAATTACTGGTGCTGATGAATTTATCAGCAAACTTCCCGAAACATATCAAACTATTTTAGGTGAATTTGGTGCTAATATTTCCGGTGGACAAAAGCAAAGATTAGCATTAGCTAGAGCCATTGTGATAGATCCAGCAATTCTGATTTTAGATGAGTCTACTAGTGGTTTAGACCCCGTTAGCGAAGCCCAAGTTTTAGACCAACTATTTGAACATCGTCAAGGGAAAACAACGATTTTTATTACTCACAGACCGAAAGTAATTAATCGTGCTGATTGGATTGTTTTGATAGATCAAGGTAAGTTGAAATTAGAAGGTTCTTTAGAAGATTTATGTGGTAAATCAGGAGATCATTTAGATTTTGTTATCCCTTAATATTTTCTGATAAAAATATGCTTTACACTCATCAACAAGAATTCAATTCTGTCATTGAACATGATCATTCACTTCCTCCTATCAGTCCTTGGACATCTTTAGCAGGTGTATTTCTGGTCGGTACTGTCATCACTACTATTTCTCTATCTTCATGGGTGAAATATAATGTCACAGTTAAAACTGCCGCTATCATTCGTCCCATTGGGGAAACTCGTGTAGTGCAATCAAAGATAGAAGGAACCATTAAAAATGTTGTCGTTAAAGAAAATCAAACTGTAAAACAAGGAGAAGAAATTGCTGTCTTAGATACAGAACAATTGTTAATTAAAAAAAGCCAATTGGAAGAAAATATCAAA
Source organism: Cuspidothrix issatschenkoi CHARLIE-1 (assembly GCF_002934005.1). Classification (GTDB taxonomy): domain Bacteria; phylum Cyanobacteriota; class Cyanobacteriia; order Cyanobacteriales; family Nostocaceae; genus Cuspidothrix; species Cuspidothrix issatschenkoi. The sequence goes on from NZ_PGEM01000024.1 coordinate 62,526, forward strand.
CAAAACAAATTACAAATCATTCAAATTTATGCCCAAAATCGCACTTTAAACCATCAAATGATGGCAGAAAAAAAAGCTATAGAAAGAATAATTAATGCTGCTCAACAAGATTTATTAAGAAATCAAAGAGAATATCAAGAGCGTACAATTAATACTGAAGGTGAGTTAAAGACAGCAGAGGTAAATATTCAAAAAGAATTAGTAGATTTACAAAAAGCCCAAGCTGATTTAGAATTTGCCAAAGTAGATCGTGACCGTTATGAACAGTTAGCAAAAGTGGGTGCAGTTGGCAACCGAGAATTTGAACAAAAAAAGCTAGTTGTTGAACAAACAAACTTAACTCTACAAGCGGCACAAAAAGCTGTTGATATTGCTAAAATAAAGGTCAGATCAAATCAAGCTGCCATTAATCCAACTACGGCAATGGTGAAGATGGCAGAAGAACGCATTGCCCAAGAAATTGCTAAAGGTGAAGCAAATATAGCTGCTTTAAATAAAGAAAGAGAAGGATTAATTCAGCGCTTAGTGGAAATCCAAGCCCAAATTAAACAATCACAAAAAGAACTACAACAAGTAGAAAATCAACGCAAGAATAGTATTATTGTTGCTCCTAGTAACGGCATTATTTTTAAACTTAATTTACGCAACTCTGGTCAATTTATCCGCGCTGGAGAATCTATTGCTGAAATTGTACCTAATACCGCTTCTTTAGTCATTAAAGCCATGATTCCTGCTGGAGAAATCAAAAAAGTTGCTGTTGGTCAAAAAGTAGAATTACGGATTGATGCTTGCCCCTATCCTGATTATGGAACTGCTAAGGGTGTAGTTAAAACCATTGCTCCTGATGCCATAATCTCTCAAAATAAAGATACCAATATGCCAATTTCTTCTCCTATCAACTATTTTGAAGCTACTATTCAACCTGAAAATATTTCTTTTGGAAATAATAGTCGCAAATGTTTATTGCAAGTAGGAATGAATGCTACAGCCGAAATTATTTCTAGAGAAGAAACAGCATTACATTTTATGCTCAGAAAAGCTAGGTTAATGACTGATTTATGAAGATTAACCAGTAATATAGAACTCATATTTGATTTTTGAAAAAAATTAGGTATTGTAGGGTATGGTTCGGCAAGCTCACCCAGCATATCAGATATTACAAATCTGTTTATTGATAGAATTTACGCAGTCTGATGCACCCTACGTATCTGATTTATAAAGATTTAGCAGTAATATCGGCTCAAATTATATAGATATTGTATTGGATATCCGACTTATTAAATAAGTCGGGTATATTGTTGTTCATAATTTTTTGATAATTTTTACAAAATATCTTGATAATAACTTTAATTGATTAATATTGAGTAAACGATTCTACTCTTACAACAATTTTTTGTCAATCTGGCATTTAATTATTCGGTAATGTTTATTACTGATTAACTCGGATAATACTGGCTACTATATTTAGTCAAACTATTATTAAACCTAAGCTTTTATTAAATAAAGTAATTGTTATTGTTATAAATTAACTGAGTAATTACAGGGTTTTTGAAATAAGATTATGGGGTGAGGGGTAACACCCCCAACAGGTCATGCGCTATAAATAATGGAATGTAGAAAAAACTAATAATAGCACTAGATAACAATAAAAGTTTATTAGATCTTTAACCCTTTAAAAGTTATTAGATATGCAACAAATTTTATCTGAAAAATCACCTTTAAAATTCATGATTCTTGATGATCACGAATCAGTTTTAAACGGAACTATTGCCATTCTCAAAAAAAACTATCCTAGTGCTGAATTTAATAGTGCAACAAATGCTAGTGATGGTTTTGATAAAATTATTAATTACCAACCAGATTTGTTAATAATGGATCTTTCCGTACCAGAAAAAATGGATATGGTATCACGAGTTGATACAGGTATTCAATTGATTAAGGTTTTAATGGATAATTATTCTCATCTCAATTTATTAATTCAAAGCGCTCATCTCAAAACATTGGTGAGGATTCGACCTTATATTGATAATCATAAAGGAGGTTTTACCGTTGCAGATAAAAGTCTACCCGCATCAGAAATGTTAACTAGAGTTGATTGGGCATTACAGGGATTAACTCATACAAAAGATATTCAAGGTATCCAGTCTGGATTAGAGGTAAAGTTAGAGTGGTTAAAAGTCATAAATTTAGCCTTTGAAGAAGGATTACAAGATAAAGCAATTGCGGAAAATATGTGTATTTCTGAACGCATGGTGCGTCATTATTGGAGTAAATTACAAGACGCTTTAAATATTTATCCAGAAGCAGGTAAAAATATTCGCATTCAAACAGAAATCAAAGCCAGATCAGTAGGATTAATTGATTAAATAAAGTAAGAATTCAGGTAAGGTGATAAGATCCCTGACTTCTTAGATCAATTTATATTTTATGGACACAATACATAAAAGAAGTCGGGGATCTGGGTATCAACGATTGATTACTATAGCTGAATACTTACAGATATTGATACGGAAGTACAAACTTATGCAAACTCAATTTTGGAAAAAACTTCCTAAAGCAATTTATTGTATTTCTTGGGGAAAGTTATTAGAAGTTATCATTAGTCTGTTCTGCGTCATATTAATCACTAATCTCTTATTAACTTGGAGTTTATCAACTATTAGTCTAGTTATAAATTTTCTGATTTTAATAGTTTTATATCAATATAGTCAAACTATTAAATCTAGAGATGAAACTCGTAAAATTATGATGGAAACAACCTTAGAAACAATTCATAACGGACCATTGCAAAGTTTAGCTAAAGTTTTACGTCTAGTTAAAGGGCAAGATTTACCAAGCCATAAACTACTGCCTTTAATTGAACAAGAACTAGAAGAATTAAACCAAGAATTACGGGGAATGTACGATTTTTGGCAACAAGAAAATCTGAATCAAGATACTAGTCTTTACTTGGGTAATAATATACTTATAGATTTGCAAAATCCTTTACATGAAATTCTGTATCAAGTTTATAACCATACACTAGAACGAGATTTTCCTTGTTTTCAAACACTTAAATTAAAAATCCACAATTTTGAACCTATAGAAGAAACTAGTTTAAGTATTGAACATAAACGGGGAATTTGCCGATTTTTAGAAGAATCTTTATGTAATGTTGGTAAACACGCTATAGGTATCACTTGTTTACAAGTTAGTTATTCGATATCCCAAGGTGAATATATGCTGAGTATTATAGATAATGGTTTAGGAATTTGTTCATCACAAGAAGGTTGGGGAACAAAACAATTGAAAAATTTAGCCCAACAAATCCAAGGTAAATTTAGGCGGGTTTCCCTCTATCCTCAAGGTACTTTATGTGAGTTATCTTGGTCTTTAACAAGTTCTGTTTGGTGGCAACAAAAACCAATCAAATTCTGATAAAACCGATCACAGATCCCATTTTGCTCAATAATTGTACCAAGATAGACAATCAGGACTTACGCAACTGACACATTGGTAGGATGCGTCAGATATCAACAATCTGTTTATTTACATGATTTATGCAGTCTGACGTGGTTGGTGAGCTTGTCGAACCACACCCTACAACAGATTTTTGCTGTGACACTTGCGTAACTCCTAACAATAAAGGAGTATACTGAGCAAAAGGAAAATTAAAAAACGCTGTGCAGATCACATTTTTAGGAACGAGTTCCGGTGTACCTACAAGATCACGCAATGTTTCCAGCGTGGCACTGAGATTGCCCCAAAGGGCAGAATTGTGGTTATTGGATTGTGGAGAGGGAACTCAGCATCAAATTTTACGAAGTGACTTAAAAATTAGCCAGTTATCCCGAATTTTTGTCACCCACATGCACGGTGATCACATTTTTGGTTTAATGGGATTGTTAGCCAGTTGTGGTTTAGCTGGCAACGTAGAAAAAATTGATATTTATGGTCCATCAGGTTTAAACGAATACTTACAAGCCGCCTCCCGCTACTCCCATACCCATTTCTCTTACCCCATCAAAGTTCATACTGTGCAGCCAGGGGTAATTTATGAAGATGATGAATTTACTGTTACATGTGGTCTTTTACATCACCGTATTACCGCTTTTGGCTACCGAGTAGCCGAAAAAGATAGAAGTGGGCGCTTTGATATAGAAAAAGCTAAAGCCTTAGAAATTCCAGCCGGCCCAATTTACGGACAGCTCAAACGCAAAGAAACAGTCACCCTAGAAGATGGCAGAGTCATTAATGGTGCTGAATTATGTGGACCAACAGAAATTGGTCGCAAAATTGCCTATTGTACAGATACGGTTTATTGTGATAGTGCGGTGCAACTAGCCAAAGATGCAGATGTATTAATTCATGAAGCAACTTTTGCTCATCAAGATGCAAAAATGGCATTTCAAAGACTACATTCTACCACTACAATGGCCGCGCAAACAGCTTATGGTGCAGGAGTTCGCAAACTGATCATGACTCATTTTAGTCCTCGTTATGCTCCAGGAAATAGTATTGAATTAAAAGATTTACTTAAAGAAGCAAAGGCGATTTTTCCCCAAACAATTATGGCTCATGATTTTATGGTTTACGATGTCCCTAGACGACGGGAAAATGAATTAAGTAGTCAGGTGTAAATAAATTAAAGTTTGTAGTTAGGACTTTATTCCTGATCATCTTTATTTTGAGCGATAGATCGCTCACTACAAACTAGAATCTTATTTTATCAAAACAATCGGATCTAAAACTTAATCTCTGTTACAAAACTGCCTCCCGCCTTCTACTCTACCAATGTTTCTACTAAGTTAATTATGAGCAATATTCCCCAAATTGGACAACCTGCCCCTGATTTTTCCATCCCAGATCAAAACAATAATATAGTCAAACTTGCTGATGTAAATGAGTGGATAGTTCTCTATTTTTATCCTAAAGATAATACGCCTGGTTGCACTACTGAAGCTCTAGATTTTACAGAATTATCCACAGAATTTGCCAATCTAGGAACAAAAATCATCGGTGTTAGTCCTGACTCTGCCGCTTCCCATTGCAAATTTATCGCTAAACATAATTTATCAATTACTCTATTAACTGATCCCGAACATCAATTAATAGAAGCCTATGGTGCATGGCGGTTAAAAAAGTTTATGGGTAAAGAATATATGGGAGTTGCTCGTTCAACTTTCCTAATTTCACCTCATAAAAGCATCGCCTATGCTTGGCCAAATGTCAAAACAAAAGGTCATGCTGAAGCTGTATTCAAGAAAATTAAGGAATTAACAGCTATTTAAACTTTTATAGTCCGAAAAATCGGACTATCTTGATATAAATGTTAATTAATTTAAAGTTTGCTTTACCGATTCCTCTTAATGAAATAAGATTACAATTCTGAACTGATATAATAGGTAAGAATTCAGTATAAAAAATTCACCAATTCAGAATGAATTAGAGTTTGCAAGTTATTGGTTGTTGATGAAAAAGCTTTCTACTGTAAATTCCTACTACAAACAAAGATTCTGACTCCTGAATTCTTACCATAATAGAAATATTAATTCTATTATTTGTATTATGTTTCAATTTATCCAAGCCAAAAATATAGGCATTGCCTATTTAGAAGAAAGATTTGGTTTAGCCCCAACCGACAATGAAGCCTTATTTACCGAATGCTGGCTAATCCTAATCCGATAAAACCCGTGTTTGCATTGGTAATGAATGGAAGTGATTTTGTTTTTCTCAAACTTTCCCAAACTAATCAACCCCAATATGCTTTGTCTGATCAATTTACACTATTAAAGCGGGAAAACGAACTTTATCAGGTTTTTCGCATCTTAAAAAAATTAGGTCAAATTTTGAATTAACTCTGAATTAATTATGTCCAGTCGTCCTATCTACCTCGATTGTCATGCTACTACCCCCGTTGATGAAAGGGTAATGGCTACTATGATTCCCTATTTTACAGAAAAGTTTGGTAATGCGGCTAGTATTAGCCATATTTACGGTTGGGAATCGGAAACTGCTGTTAAACAAACACGGGAAATTTTAGCCCAGGCAATTAATGCGACACCAGAAGAAATTGTTTTTACCAGTGGTGCAACGGAAGCGAATAATTTAGCCATTAAAGGTATTGCCGAAGCTTATTTTTCCAAAGGTCAACATATTATTACTATTGCCACGGAACATAAAGCGGTTTTAGACCCTTGTGAATATTTAAATAGTCTCGGTTTTGAAATCACAGTTTTACCAGTTGAAAAAGATGGATTAATTGACTTAAATCAGTTAGAAAAAGCTTTGCGTCATGATACAATTTTAGTATCTGTGATGGCTGCCAATAATGAAATTGGGGTTTTACAACCTTTAGCAGAAATTGGGGAAATGTGCCATCAACGGGAAATTATTTTTCATACAGATGCAGCCCAAGCTATTGGTAAAATACCTTTAGATGTAGCAGCAATGAATATTGATTTAATGTCTTTAACTGCCCATAAAGTCTATGGTCCTAAAGGAATTGGGGCTTTATATGTCCGCCGTCGTAACCCGAAAGTGAAACTTGCAGCCCAACAACATGGGGGAGGACATGAACGAGGAATGCGTTCTGGGACTTTATATACACCGCAAATTGTTGGTTTTGGGAAAGCTGTAGAAATTGCAATAGCCGAACAAGAAACCGAAAATCAACGGTTGATAGAATTAAGAGAAAAACTCTGGCAACAGTTATCAAATATAGGCGGAATTCACCTCAATGGACATTCTCAAAAACGATTAGCAGGAAACTTAAATATTAGTGTTGAAGGTGTAGATGGTGCGGCTCTTTCTTTAGGTTTACAATCAGTGGTAGCTGTATCCTCTGGTTCTGCTTGTTCTTCTAATAGTATCGCCCCTTCCTATGTATTAAAAGCCTTGGGACATTCGGATAAATTAGCCTATGCTTCGGTGCGTCTTGGCATTGGCAGATTTAACACAGTCGCGGAAATTGATTTTGTTGCTAAACACATAATTTCTACTGTTCAAGGATTAAGAAGTGCTGCTGTAGTTAGTCGCTAATAGTAATTATTTTCTACCAAATTTGACTTAAATCTAATACAAATCCTGGCAACACATTTTCACCACTAAGTGTGAGAGGATGATCTAATTCTTCAACGGTAAGCTGAAGACGATAAATAAAAACTTTCCGTTGTTTTCTATCAATTAACCAGCCAAGTTCTGTACCATTATCTATATATTCTTGCATTTTGTCTTGCAAAAGTTTTAAATTATCAGTTTCCAAACGTAATTCAATCACAAATTCAGGACAAATTGGCGCAAATTTTTTGCGTTGTTCTGATGGTATTGCTTCCCAATGACTGCGTTTTATCCAATTCCTCTATTTTATACAAGTGATAGGCTTTTTTATCAATCTGATTTTTGATTTCTATTTGTCTCAGTAACACAGTTTCTAAATCTGCTCTATCTACTTCCTGGATAACTCTATTTGCAATAACTTCCAAAGTGCGAAGATTACTAAATCTATCTTGATTAAAAAAATTTACAACCTTCCTAATTGCTGCCTTGCGGCTGCTAAAATTAATCTTTGTTCAGCACGAGCGATCGCTTGATAAGTCCTTTCTACAGCTTCCGGTTCTACAGAAATAGAACTAATCCCCCATTCTATTAATTTATCAATTATTTCTGGATAAATTACCGGTGCTTGACCACAGATAGAACAGGGAATACCTCCATCTTGAGACATTTTAATTAATTGAGATATTGCACCCATCACTGCTGGATGATTTGCATCCAGATATTTTGCACCTACCACAAATTTTCCCTGTTCCCGATCTAGACCTAATATTAACTGAGTTAAATCATTCGTACCAATAGAAATTCCTGCCACACCAGCTTTAATATATTCAGGTAATAGAAATAGAATACTCGGAACTTCTGCCATAATCCATAATTGAAACTGGGATTTTTGCATTAACCCAGCTTGTTCAACTTTTTGACGACAAAATATAAATTCTTCCACAGTGCGGACAAAAGGTAAAAGCAAATTCAGATTTTTGTACCCAGATGCTTGAACTATGGCTAAAGCTTGTAATTCTAATTCAAAAACACCGGGATTTTCCATATAATTAATAATACCTCTTTCCCCAAACAGCGATGAATGTTTTGGGGTATCTTCAGATAATGATGGTAAATCACGGAAGTGCCAATCTAAAGACCGATAAAAAATAGGTTTAGGTGAAAAAGCACGGGCAAATTGAATAATCTGCTCCGATAATAACTCCAATAATTCGGCCTTTTTTCCTTCTAATAACCATTGTTTTGGGTGTTTACCCTCCAGAATATTTAACATCATCAATTCTGAACGTAATAATCCCACCCCATCCACAGGTAAAATTTGTACTTGTTCAATTAATCGTGGTTGACTTAAATTTATGAATAATTTAGTCCCAATTATCGGTAAACTTGTAGGCTGATAATGAGCAATTTTTTCCTGGTTCATTAATCTTTCCATTTCTTGACTAGGAAACTTGTCTCCATCTTGTGTAAACCGATATACCTCTCCCCTATCCCCATCCAGTAGCAATTTTTCACCCGCTTGTAAAATCGTCATTGCACCAGTTGCATTCACCACCGCAGGAATACCCAACTCCCTGGCTAAAATCGCTCCGTGGCTAGTTAATCCCCCTTTTTCTGTAATAATTCCCACAACATTTTGTAATAAAGGCAACCAATCAGGACTAACAACTGGTGCAACAAGAATTACTCCCCGGGGAACTTCTGCGGGTTTTTGTGGTGAATTTAAAATATAGGCATTAGCAACAATTTTACCTCTGGCAGCCCCAAAACCTTGAATAAACTGAATACTTTTATTTGCAGATACAGGGACAATCACTTCTGTAATGTAAACTTTAGATGTTAGGCTTTCAGCACCAGATGCTTCACTAATTGTCCACTTCATTGTTAAAGTCGTACCTAATTCACTAACTAATTGATTTCCTAAACTAATTAACTCTTGTAAATATGCTTCTGGTAAAGCATATTCCTGTTGTTGAGATTCTGTCAGCAGATAAGGCAATAAACAATTATTATTTAATGTTGGCTGCAATTGTTCACCAGAAAAAGAAGTTCTATCACCCAAACTATAGGCTAACATCTTATTACCCAATTGCCGTTCTATTACTACCCCAGTTTTTGGTTCTAGATAGTAAATATCTGGTAATACTTCACCATTGGTAATGGCTAAACAATCGCCCCAGGTAGATTCAATATCCCATGCTGAGGGGTTAGTATTCAGGATACCAGAGGCGATCGCATTTTCCACTGGTTGTACTAATACCCCTAAATTAATGTTTGGCAAACTAATCTCCACACTTCGCCAATATACTAAACTTCTTGCTCGGAATAACTGACTCCACAACCGCTTTAAACCCGTCTCAATTTCTTCTTCTTCACAGCGACAAAATACCGACTCCAATAACCCAGATACATTTTTCATTTCTTGGTTAGTAGATATTGCCAAACTCGGACGCAAAATTAAACTGCTACTTTGCCATTGTTTCGCAGCTTCCAAAATTGTCCTCACCCAATCAGATGGTATTTGTGCTGACATAATTTCCTGACGCAAGCGGCCAGCTACCTGCTGAAGTTGCCGCCAATTACCTACATCTAAATGTAAAGAAGAATGAGGTAAATCAGCAATTAACGACTCTGAACTATGGAGATTTTCTAGAAATTGCCGCCAAACATCCCCCCCGACTACAAAACCTGGGACAACAGGATAGCCTCGTTGTTTGATTTTGCTTAAATAAAACGCCTCAACGCCAACCCGGGCGCGGTCTTGTAGTTCAATTTGGTCAAGCCAATAGAGTTTATCCACTCAATTCATCAGGTGTCAATTTTTAGTTGGTAGTTGGTTTTTAGATTAAAGTTGTTAAAAAAATCAAAATTCAAAATAGTTTTTTGTTACTATATTACCAATATGTACCAACAATACATTCCATTCTAACACCAACAGAACTTGACAAATATTTATTACATTGCCAGCAGTGATTGGGTGAACTACCCACACTGACTTGGAGTACCAAGTACAGTGTTGGCTTCCGTACTCACAGGGGAGTGCCGCAACTTAGACTTTCGCCCAAGTTTTGGTCTTATCTCCCCTCCTACAGCAGAGACGGCTGAACCTTCCGCCTTTATCCCTTCGACTTCGCTCAGGGCAAGCATTCTGATACCCTCTGTCCTAATATTTATCGCTGCATTTCCATCTCTATCATGATGAGTACCACAATGAGGACAAGTCCATTCACGGACATCCAATGGCATATCACCAATTTGATAAAAACAATTAGAACAGAGTTTAGAACTGGGAAACCATCTATCAATCTCTACCAACTTTCCACCTTTGCGTTCTAGCTTATAGGCTAAAAAATTGGTGAATGTTTCCCATCCTGCATCAGATATTGACTTTGCCAAATTGTGATTGCGTACCATGCCTTTGACATGAAGATTCTCTACTATGACAGCTTGGCTATCGCTGACCAACTTATAACTAAGTTTATGAAGAAAATCTTGCCGAGAATTGCTAACTCGTTCGTACACCTTGGCAACAACTTTTCTATATCTATTTCTGGATTTACTTCCCTTTTGTTTACGTGCTAATTTTTTCTGCTTGCGTTTAAGGTTTTTCTCATGCTTGGCAAGGTGTTTAGGGTTATCGTATTTAGAAACTTTTTCGCCATCAGTAACAACAGCAAAATGTTTTAATCCTAAGTCAATACCATAAATCTTCCCTTGGGAAATAGTTTGATTTTTCCTTGTGTTTAGCGGAGTTGAAACACCTTCTACTTCCGTCAGGATAGATGCAAAATATTTACCTGATGGTGTTTTACTAATAGTGACAGTCTTAATTTTCCCCTCAATTGGTCTATGTATTTTGGCTTTAACTATCCCAATATTGCCAGGAAGTTTAACATTACCATCTACAAACTTGACGTTTTGAGGATACTGAATAGACTGTTTTCCATGTTTAGATTTGAACTTAGGAAACCCCGCACGTTTATCAAAAAAGTTTTTATACGCTGTAGTTAAATTTAGTGTTGTAGCCTGTAAAACTTGGCTATAGCAATCACCTAACCAAATAGTATCTTCTGCTTTTTTGAGAAGAGGAAGAAATGCGTTGAGTGCAGCACGGCTAAGTCCTTTACCCGTCTCTTTGTAAGTCTCAATTGACTTATTTAGAGCATAATTCCACCACCATCTAGCACATCCAAAAGCTTGCGCTAGTTGTGTTTCTTGTTCTTTAGATGGGTATATACGAACTTGAACAGCCTTGTGTAGCACTCAAATCACCTCCTTGATAAATTTATTTTAGCATGATATATTATTTTTGAAAAGGGCGTAATACATAATATTGGAAAAACCTCAAATGTTCTTTGCTCTTACTTGGCTATGCCTCGTATTGATTGAGAACGATTTCGGTTTTTCCCGCCTTATATCCCGCCACTGATTAGGAGTACCAAATTCAGTGGGGGACTTACGGCGTAGTAGTTAAATACCGGGCTTCGTCTTTGTTTTGCCATGTTAATTGGAGCTATAATTGGCTTGGAAAGACAAATTAAAAACAAACCGGCAGGTTTAAGAAATCATATGTTAGTAAGTTTGGGTTCAGCCGTGTTTACTCTCGTCACTATCCAAATAAACGGTTTACAAGTTAGTCCTGACTCTCTCAGTCGCGTTGTCCAAGGTATTACCGCAGGAGTAGGTTTTTTAGGAGCTGGAGAAATTTTACGGGAATCTTCCCAATCATCAAAATCACCAGAAATTCATGGCTTGACTTCCGCAGCCGCTATTTGGGTAGCTGCGGCTTTAGGAATTGCTGCTGGCTGTGGTTTATGGCAATTGGGATTAATGGGAGCTATTTTAACTGTCACTATTCTACACATTTTTAAAAGATTAGAAAAATTTTCTTAGTTAGTTGTCAGTTGTTCGTTGCTCTTTATAAACTCTAAAATAAGGCTAATGCGTTGACAAAAATTTCTTCATCTTTTCTAGTTTGGAGAATTGATTTAACTAAATCAATAAATTCTCTATCTGAATCACTATCATTTTCTAAAGTTTTACTAGCTGAATAAAAACTGACATCATCAATATTTAATTCATTAGTAATACCAGTTTTAAATATAGGTGTATTGATAGACCAAGATAATGATTTACCACGTAATGTAAATTGAAACCAAGTTATTTCATAATCATGATTTAATTCCAAAAACAAATCAAAATAAGGCTCTCCCCCTTGATACCAAATTCTGATTGTACCTTCTTGTGAGCTTGGTTTTAGTAATTTCGGGGCAATTTCTCTTAATGATGCACCTAAAGATGCAATCTCATTTTTATCTAACATATAATTTATATGATTCATGCTTGGAAGGAGTTCGGGGGCGGGGGATCAGTGGTATGGCTAACGCCATGCTTTGCGAACGGCTACGGTCAGCAACCGGGAGCAGGGGAGCAGTCAACCGTCAACAATCACCATTTTTTAAAATTTTTCCTGAATTTACATATAAAATTTGCGAAGATTTTAACCATTGAGCATCAAAAGCACTTAAATGAGTGGTAGTAATTAAAGTTTGAAATCGGTCTTGAATAGCATCAAGTAATTGATTTTGGCGAGATGGATCTAATTCAGCTAAGACATCATCTAATAATAATAAAGGTGGTTCATTGACAACTTCTTCAATTAATTGTAATTCTGCTAATTTTAAAGCTAAAACTAAAGTTCTTTGTTGACCTTGGGAACCATATTGACGGGCGGGAGTTTGATTAATAATTAATTCTACTTCATCGCGGTGGGGTCCAACTAAAGTTATGCCTCGATGTAGTTCTGCGATCGCTCGTTGTTGTAGTTTAGCAAAAAAAGCTGATTGTAATTCTTGAGTTGAGGTTTTTTCCAAGGGAACATTAGGAGCATAATTGATTTCTAGAACTTCGGCTGCCCCACTAATACTCGTATGCCATGCAGAAGCCAAACGCGATAATCTTTTAATAGCTCTATCTCTTCTAATAATTACTCTTGTCCCCGCAGTGACCAATTGTGCATCCCAGATAGCTAGTTCTGATTGTAGAGATTTTTCGGCGGCATTGACATAACGTTTTAGAAAAGCATTGCGTTGACGTAAAACTTGATGATATTGGTGCAATATATGAGCATAAACAGGTTCTAACTGAATTAATAGTGTATCGAGCCAGTTACGACGACCTTCCGGGCTACCACGTACCAATTCTAAATCCAAACTAGAAAACTCCACCGCATTGAGAACACCGAGAAAGTCCATTTGTCTAGGGACTATTTGCCCATTGATAGCGACGGTACGCCGCGCTTGACGACGGAGGGTGAGAGTTAAATCACTATGACTATGAACCCGATTTAAAGTGGCATTAATTTGGGCAATCGCCTCACCATCCTTAATTAAATCACGATCGCGTGACCTCCGGTGCGATCGCAATGTTGCCAATAACTCCACAGCCTCCAACAAATTCGATTTTCCTTGAGCATTGTTACCAACTAAAATTGTTTTAGCTGCATTAAATTCAACTTTTTGGTTTTGGTAATTACGAAATTGTTTGAGGTGTAAAATTTTTAAGTACATAATGATTCCCAAATCAAGATCCCCAACTTCTATAATAAGTTATTCTCGAGATGAGAAAATTATTTTTAGAACTTCGGGATCTGTTGGTCATTTCTCCTCAGATGAGAAAATTATTTTAAGATTCTGTTATCAAATCTAATTGATACTCTTGAGAATCACTTTCAATACGGATAAATTCATTTAATGGGTTATAGGTATCAAAATTTCTCAGATTTTCCTCTTTATTTATAGCATTCTCCAAATAAGCCAAGGCTAATGTTGAAGTAACATAAATATTGCCATGTTGTTTGAATGCTTGTACTAGTTCAGATTCATTCGGATAATCTTTTACTAAATGTTCGGCTAGATATCCTCTGACAATTATTCCTCTCAAGCCCGTTTCTTTATACCCTTCTTTAGCTATCATCAACGATATGCCATCAGCATCGAGATGAGATAAATTATCGTAATCCTCAAAAAATGGGCAAAAAACTTTCATGAGGTTTTTGACAGGGTTTTTAACTTTTCCATAGTTGGGGTCTTGCTGTTTTCTTCGTTTAGATTCACCCATAATAGCCATCTCCTAATTAATATTAGAATTGTACCCGCATCGAAATCCTAGTGTAATGTGAGGCGATCGCAATGTTGCCAATAACTCCACAGTCTCCAACAAACAAATTCGATTTTCCTTGAGCATTATTACCAACTAAAATTGTTTTTGCTTGTAGTAATTACGAAATTATTGGATGTATAAGGTTTGGAGGTAGATAAGTACGTTAGCAAAATCAAATCGAACTGTGTCAAGAAATCTAAATAGGAGTTAGGAGTCAGTAAAGACGTTTCGTAGAAACGTCTTTACACAATTCAGGGGAACAACACTGATCCTACCTTTGAAATTTTGCCTTTTGCCTCTTATTCGTCAACCGTCAATCATGAACCATCAAACATTCTTTTTACCCATGAAGCGGAAGAATATCTTTTCTCCTTCAATCCAAACAAACATTAAAGCACTGAAGCCGATACAAATTCCCAATTCTGAAAGACTGAGTTCATGAGTACCAAAGAAACTTTGCAGGGGTGGAACATAAATTAACATCAACTGCAAAATGGTGGTAACAACCACAGCGCCTAATACAAAGATGTTAGAGAAAGGATTCATCTCAATAGTTAATTGATTATTAGAGCGAATAGCGATCGCATGACCCATTTGCGCCAAACATAGAGAAGTAAATACCATTGTCTTCCAAGTATCTGGATGTCCTTGATAACCAGGGGCATGGGAATGTTCGTAAGCCCATTTCATGAGAATTATCGTAATAATGGCGAAAATAATCCCAATACGGATCATATAAGAACCCAGACCCCTAGCGAAAATACTTTCACGGGGACTAAAGGGCGGACGCTGCATCACATCAGGTTCAGGGGGTTCTACAGCCAAAGCTAAAGCCGGTAAACCATCTGTCACCAAATTCATCCAGAGAATTTGTAAAGGAGTCAGAGGCACACCTCCCAGTCCCAACAAAGGCGCGGCCGCAATGGTGAGAACTTCCCCAATATTACTACCCAAGATGTATTTAATAAACCTGCGAATATTGGTGTAAACAACTCTACCTTCTTTAGTAGCTGCAACAATAGTTGCAAAGTTGTCATCTAGCAGCACCATGTCGCTGGCTTCTTTACTCACATCTGTGCCTGTAATGCCCATGGCAATACCTATATCAGCTTGTTTGAGGGCGGGAGCATCATTCACCCCATCACCCGTCATAGCCACAAATCGCCCGCGACGTTGCAATGCTTGGACAATTCTTAATTTATGTTCAGGGGAGACTCTAGCATAAATACTCACTAAGTCCACCTGTTCCTCTAACTCTTGGTCACTGAGGAGTTGCAGTTCTTTTCCAGTCAGGACTCTATCACCTGCTTGGGCAATTCCCAAATCAACAGCGATCGCTTGAGCAGTTAATTGATGGTCGCCAGTAATCATCACCGGACGAATACCCGCTTGACGACATTCTTCCACCGCCACCCTGACCTCTGGTCTTGGCGCGTCTAGCATTCCCACCAATCCCAACCATACCAAATCGGCTTCTGATGTGTCATGAGAACCATCTGGGGGAACTTCAGCCAGAGGTTTATAGGCAAAACCTAAAACTCGCAGACCCTTACCCGCCATTTGGTCATTAGCTACCAAAATTTGGCTGCGGTGTTCTTCATTAATAGCAACTGCATGATTACCTAAATGGATTTTTGAACACCTTTCCAAAGTTAACTCCGGTGAACCCTTGGTAAACATTAGGTATTGTTCTGATGTCACAAAACCAGCAATAGCCGGGTCAATGGCTGAGATAGAAGATTCACCAGTGGCTACAGCTTCTAGTTGACAAATTACACTCATGCGTTTCCGTTCTGAGGAAAAGGGAAATTCCGAGACACGAGGTAATTTACTGTTCCATTGGTCTTGTTCAATGCCTCCTTTGCCAGCCAAAGTGACTAAAGCCCCTTCGGTGGGGTCGCCTAAAATTGTCCATTCTCCTTGTTGTTGTTGCAATACCGCATCATTACAAACAGCACAGGAAACCAGGAAAGCGGAAATTTCAGGACATTCATCCAAACTGGCTTTTTTACCATTTAATTCAAAATCACCCGTAGGAGTATAGCCTTCTCCTGTGACTCGAAAGGTAGAATTATTGGTGTAGATAGACTGCACCACCATTTTATTTTGAGTCAATGTCCCGGTTTTATCAGAACAAATGGTAGTGACCGAACCAAGAGTTTCTACCGCAGGGAGTTTACGAATTAAAGCATGATGTTGTACCATGCGCTGAGTTCCCAAAGCGAGAGTAACGGTGATTACTGCCGGTAAACCTTCAGGAACTACAGCCACGGCCATACTTAAAGAAACTTCCACCAGTTCTTGTAGATTCTTCCAACCTATTCCCTGAATCAAATCATGGATAAGTCCGCCACCCACAACGATGGCCACAAGAATTAAAGAACCACTCACCAGCACGTTACCCAGTTGGGTCATCCGCTGCTGTAGAGGAGTGGGTTCACTGTCCACAGACTGCAACATGGCGGCAATTTTGCCTAGTTCCGTTCGCATTCCGGTGTTAGTCACCAGCACCTTTCCCCGTCCTTGAAGAACTTCAGTTCCTTGAAAAACTGAATTGAGGCGATCGCCTAAGGACGTATCTTCTGGTAATGTAAGTATGGCTTGTTTATTGACAGCTTCGGCTTCACCAGTGAGAGCAGATTCGCGCACCTGCAAATTAGACTGTTCTATCAAGCGACCATCCGCAGCTATTTGCACCCCAGATTCCAGTAGCATCACATCTCCGGGGACTAACTCCTTAGCCGCTACTTCTGATAATTTACCGTCACGAAGGACTCGTACTAAGGGAGAAGAAAGTTTTTTTAAAGCTGCTAGGGCTTGTTCAGCACGGCTTTCTTGGACATAACCCAAAATCCCATTCAGGATGACTATGGCCATAATGGCGATCGTATCTTTAAATGGTACTTCACCATCTTTTAGAGTACCCCCAGACAAAGCCATCAAATCCAAAAAACCAGAAATGAAGGCCACTGCAATCAGCATCAATAACATAATATTAGTGAATTGATCAAGCAGAATTTGCCAAGGACTACGACCGCCATTTTCTTCTAATTCATTGAGTCCATATTTCTGTGAACGCTGTTCAACTTCTTGGATGGTTAGGCCGCTATTTGCATCACTATCCAGCATTTCTAAGGCTTTATCAACTTCTAATGTATGCCAGAGGTTGGTAGTTTCAGGTAAGGAATGAGCAGACATTTTGTAGGTTACAGGAAATGGTTACAAAACTCGATCATAATTTAGTGATGTCCGAAAATGTAGAATTGGTCATTTGTCATTTGTCATTTGTCAGTGATCCATTGATTGTTGACGGTTGACGGTTGCCCCTCTGCACCCCTGCCCCCTGTTCCCTAAATAGTAATTGACGTTAAAAAGTAATCATTTATGACTAATGACTAATATACTTAATGATATGAGTTTTCCACTACCGAGTTTGACAGTGAGCCAGATGTTTGGGCAAAAAATAATCAGACCGATTACTGCGGCTACTATCTATGGTATTGCTTTTGTTAAAGAACGACTGATTGCTATTGATACCGTCAAAGGTCATCTCCTAGAAATTGATCCGCTAAATGATAACAGTACAATCATTAATCCCCACCAAGTCCGCGAATTTAAAGATGTGACTGGTCTAGCTGTGTGGGAAGATTCTCTGTGGGTGACTCGTGGTAATAGTGTCTATTTATGCAAACTAGCATCTTTAGGTTTAGAGCATTTTGTCACTTTACCTTATACTGCTGATGGTATCGCCGTTTGGGAATCTACCGTTTATATCAGTTGTCAAAAACTCGGTTATATTTTAGTTTTTGATGCCCAGACCCGCAAAGAAATTACTAGATTTTATGCCCCTGGTGTTGGTATAGAAAATTTAGCAGTTAGCAAGGAAACTCTTTGGGTATGCGATCGCACTGAACAAACAGTTTACTCTATGGATCGCGCCACTGGAGAAGTCCGTTTCAGTGTTCTCACTGCTTTTGATTCTCCCACTGGTATCGCTGTTCACGGACAAGATGACGCAGGGAAGGATCAGCTTTATTTAGCTTATGCCAGCGAAGAGCCTTATATTCGAGACAATCCTAACGCTGATCCATGTCATGAATTAACCTACCGCGATCGCACATTCATTCATCCCCTATATTATCATTACGAGCCAGATAAACGCTATGCACTCTCCAACGGCTATCTGATAGAAATGTCCTATCTTGAGGAAATTTCCCCCCTAGATGAAGTTTATTTACCTAACATAGAATGGCGCATTGCCCTCCCCTCAGAAACCCAACGGCAAAAAGTCAAACAAGTTGAAGCTATTGGCTTACCTTTCACAGAAGAAATTATTGACGGACAAAAAGTAGCTGTTTTTAAATTTGATGCTCTCACCCCTGGTGAACGCCATATTTTTGGCTGGAAAGCACTTGTAGAAGTCCGGGGGATTAAATATCGCATTACCCCTAAAGATGTGGAAAATTTACCAGAACTTTCACCAGAACTCAAAACCCGCTATCTAGTAGATGATGATGATTTAGCTATGGATACCGATATTGTTATCCGTGCTGCCCGTACAGCAGTTAGTTCAGAAACTAACTTGTTACGGAAAATGTACAGTATCCGCAACTACGTATATGATCAATTATCCTATGGCATCAAACCCTATATTGACACCCCAGATATAGTTCTAGACCGGGGCATTGGTTCTTGTGGAGAATATGTCGGTGTATTACTAGCACTATGTCGCCTCAATGGTATTCCTTGTCGCACCGTCGGTAGATATAAATGCCCAGTCTATGCCGAACATCAAGGAGTTCCCCTCCAACCAGATTTTAATCACGTTTGGTTAGAATTTTATATTCCTGGTTTTGGTTGGTTGCCAATGGAATCTAATCCTGATGATATTGGCGAAGGTGGCCCCTATCCCACAAGGTTTTTTATGGGATTATGTTGGTATCATATCGAAATCGGCAAAGGCATATCCTTTGAAACCCTCACCAGTAATGGTATCCGCTTAACTAAAGAAGATATTGCCCTTGGTGATTTAGCTATTAATCATATCCGATTCACGATTCTCAAAGAATTACCACCCTTCTAGGGATAAACGGCGTGAGATAAGTAAAATGAATGGAGAATACAGCAGGAGGCAGAAGGTAGGAGGTGAAACACTATTGCTGTTGAACAGCGCAGCGTGGTGTAACCCATGTTTAGGTTTTCAGTTTGTACCGTCAACGCTCACGGAAGCCACCTTGACTAAATCCCTATCCATGATTTACATCACGCTACGCTATCATCAATAACTTTTGATTGGTGATTACAGTCACAACAGTTTTTTCTTAGAAAATTTAAACTTATATTATAAGAATTTAGGACTTACGCACTGTACAAATTAACCATCATGTGCATGAACGATATTTGCTCGTTTCAGGCTTTGCGGATGAAGTCTAGATAAATAGCGAACTGCTTGCAGCAGCGCTTCGCTATCGCTAAAAAATCATCGAAAAATCGGGTTTAAATCCCTGAAAGTCATACCCCCTATTTGGTATTTCCTGTCAATGCGTAAGTCCTAGAATTCATCTGTTCTTCATTATTAACACTCAGTATGGTTCTATGTATCAATATATTATAGTAAGATAGTGATATACAGAATATCGGATAAATTGTATCAATTAGATTAAAATATCTTAAAGAACACTGAGTTTTTACCGATTAAAAAATAGATAGATCGAAAAAACTACATTGATATATGGCTGTAGGTAATAAAAGTGAGAAAACATACAGGTGATAACTCAGAAAAAACAGTGGTGCAAGGACATTCGGCGAAAATAATCGGCGGTAGATTGGACTATGCCTACAACTCTCATGATTGTTATCATCAAGAACAGTTAATCTATCAGCATTTATTGCACTTGGTAGAAAAAGAATCTCCCCAACAAATGATTGATAGATTTCGAGCGCTCTTTATTGAAAGAGCTAATTATCCTGAACCAGAAATATTGATAAGTTTAGACAAAATCACCGCCTCCAAAACTGCACCAGACGACTTTAAGTTTTTCCTCAATCGCTGTTGCCATATTCTCATCAACCGTTGGCACATGAAACCCCAATTGCACTATGCAATTGCTGAATTAATTCATTTATTTGATTCTATCCCTAATAGTTGTAGAGTTACTAATTTGCGTTCCCGTGAAATTAATCGTCTACGGGAATTAGTTAAAGATTTTATTAATAGTGATCAATATCTAATTTTAAAAAGATTTATCCAGGTAGTAAATCAGCCTCTAATATTACCACCAAGCCAAGAAACCCAACCCTTAATGAATTTGATTAGTCGTTATCCTTATTTATATGAACATTGTTTAATTAGTGAAGATGCAACTTTTGAACAAAAAGAAACAGTGAGATATTTTCAGTCACAAATTCAAAGAAAATTTGAAATTGATTTATCACAATATGTAACTTATAAATTGCGTCGAATTCAGATGTTAAAAAATACTTCACCTGCTGAAGCTAATCGAATTTTGCGCCCTGTGAATAATCCTACATTATTAAGTGATAGTGAACTATATACCACCTTAAAACACTTTGTTGGTAAAGTAGAACATGGTAATACATATCATGAATCAGCCGAAAAATTTATCAAATATGGTGGACAAGCTAGAAATTTTCGTGATTTTAAAGATGATTTATATGAATATTTAGTATCTTCTGTAGACACACAATATGGAAAAAAACAATTTAATCAAAAATTATATAAACATTTACAAAATACTTTGTCTCAGGCCGATGAGCAAAAAGTTAATGATATACTCTTAGTTAGGACTTGTAGTAGTTTATTAAACTTTTTAGTTGTTCAGAATCAATCATCACCCCAACATTTTGTATTCTTGGATTTAATTAGTAATCAAGGAACAGTCCCCACTATGGGGCTATTATTAAAAATAGTTCTCATTTGTCGTAAAGTTAAACCATATTTAGAAAGAAAATTTGCAATTTTATTTAATCACTATGAAACATCTACCACTAGCACTGTTAGCTGGTTAGTAGGAACTTTAGAACAATTAAATATTGCTTTTAGTCTTAATTTTGGCAACATGGATTTATCTTTCTTTAAGAGATTTTGTTAACAAGAATAAAGCAAAGGTAAGCTATTGCACAATACTACAAATTAAAGCAATTTCTATTCCCTCTGCTGAACTATAAGTAGTGAAAGTATTGAGACAGAATTAATTACAAAATGTCATTGCGTTAATTCCCTATTCCCTATTCCCTGCCATAGCAGGTGACAGTGTGAAAAGTCTTTTACTATCTAGGGTTTGCTGAAAAAGTTGTCTGTGAGGAGAGGGAACTCTTAACTGGG
>NZ_PGEM01000024.1:84079-116081 GCF_002934005.1 Cuspidothrix issatschenkoi CHARLIE-1
CAACTGTTTTGAGACTTCATTTGCCAAAACCTTGCACTTGCTTGTTCTTAAAATCCGCGAAACCCCTATCAATAAACGGTTATGGCTTTATTCAGCAAACCCTATCTAAGTATTATCATCAATTGAAGGCATTAAAAAAGACAGATATTTCGTCTGTCCTCATGAAATTGTTATTTGAGTTTTGGTGCTAAAACTTAGTAACGGTCGCGTTAACCACCATATCCACCTCGTCCACCACCACCACGCTCCTCTCTGGGTTTAGCTTTGTTAAGTTTTAAGCTACGTCCCATCCATTCAGCACCGTCAAGTGCAGCAATTGCGGTTTGTTCTTCTGCATCTGATCCCATTTCTACAAAGGCAAAACCCCGAAGGCGGCCAGTTTCCCGGTCAATAGGCAGTTGGACTCTTCTTACAGTTCCATATTCTGAAAAATTCTGCTTGAGGTCTTCTTCTGTAACTTCATAGGACAAGTTACCGACATAAATTGACATTGAATAGCTCCAGAAATTAAAAAATGGTTTTTGACAGTATTAGCATGAGGGATACCTCAAGCATATAATACTGTTAATTCAGGTTTGTTTTTGAATTGGCTTTGAAATCTGTTGTATAAAATAGGACTTACGAAAAACGGAACGAAAGTAGGGGTAATTCATGAATTACCCCTACGCAATAATATGGGTTTTAACCACATCTTGCGTAAGTCCTATAAAAGTAGAAGACAGACCTAAAACTTTTTCAAGAACTTGTGGATGTTAAGAGGTTGTGCGATAAGGGTGAGATTTCATAATTGGCATAGAATCATATTTTGGTTGTTTTAACTCAGCAAATTCACAGATAGAACTAAAATTACAAAACCGGCAATGGTTTCCAGGGTTAGGTGGAAAAATTTGACTGAAGTTGCTATTTTTAGCTTCGTATTCTTGTAAATCTTGTTGATGCTGATGGGCAATATTAGCCAATTCAGATTCTAAGGATTTAGATTCACTATGACTAATAGTAATTAATTCGGATTTTTTGCCCACTTCCAAATTATAAAAAGATGCAACTGCGGGTTTGCCAGGATAAAGATAACGGGCCGCAAGTAAATAAACCAATGCTTGTCTGTGGTCAAAAGCCGATCTACCTGTTTTAAAATCTAAAATATGTAAGGTGCTATCAGACTCAATAAATATACAGTCCATGGCGGCATATAACCGAAAGCAGTAATCTTGTTTTTCAATCACAATCGGTTTAGGAAAACCTTCATCACCTGAAGTTAATTCTAGAATCCGCTTACCTAATAATAAAGGGGCATTTTGATATTTTCTTAAAATTTGTAATACCCGATATTTAACAGTTTCATGAGTCTGACTTAACCCTAATAACCTCGCCACTTTTTCCACACCGTCAACCTGAGTTAACCAATGAAGATGACGATGAAACTCATATACACCTTTTTGGGCAAGAATGCCAATGCGCTGGGGTGTGCTAGCTGTCGCCAATAAAGCTTTGACTTGGGGTTCATGTTGTCGCGCTTTAATAAATCCTCTTCTCATTTGGCAATGCCAGTGTTCTTGCCCCCTGGTGGGGGCAAATAAAGACCAAAGGTGGTAACTAACAAAGGGTCTATCGGGGGTTGACATTGCTCATGTAGAGTGAGAGAAATTACCTTGGGGATACTTGCGGCTTAGTGGCTGTTCCACAGCTTTGCGAGATGCTTCCTAATAGTAAATAGTAATAATAATGCACGGGAGAGAGTGGCAATATGAGTAACCCTAGCAATTCCGGTGAGATTAAGTTTGGGACTGATGGATGGCGCGGAATTATTGCCGATGATTTTACTTTCCCAAATGTGCGGAAAGTTACCAGGGCAATAGCTAGTTATCTGGAAACTGCCTATAGTAAGGACAGACCAGTGTTAATCGCTTATGATACAAGATTTTTAGCTGACGAGTTCGCCCGCACTGCTGCGGCTGTTTTGGCAGATTTGGGTTGGAATGTAAAAATTACGGATCGGGATTGCCCCACTCCAGTAATTGCCTACAATGCCCGTCATCTAAATTCCGCAGGGGCTTTAATGTTTACTGCTAGTCATAATCCTGCACCCTATTGTGGGATTAAATATATCCCTGATTATGCTGGACCTGCGACTCCAGAAATTACTGATACCATTGTGGCTAATATAGAAACGGCATCGGATGAGTTACCTGGTAGTAACCCATCTGGTTCTATTTCTACCTTTGATCCTAAGCCCGATTATTTGCATTTTATCTACACCTTGCTGGATGTGGAAAAAATTAAAAGTGCGAATTTAAAGGTTAAGTATGATGCCCTCTATTCTACCTCGCGTGGTTATTTAGATGAAGTCCTGCAACAATGCGGTTGTCAGTTAGAAAGTTTCCACACCTGGCGGGATGTGCTTTTTGGCGGTGGTATGCCTGAACCCAAAGGGGAGCAGTTGGTTGAGTTGGTGGAAGCTGTGAAAGCTGATCAGGCTGATTTGGGTTTGGCTACCGATGGTGATAGCGATCGCTTTGGTATTGTTGATGAACAAGGTAATGTCCTCACTCCCAATACAGTGCTGTTAGTTCTAGCACGGCATTTGATTAAAAACAAGGGTAAGAGCGGTGCAATTGTTAGGACTGTGGCAACTACGCATTTATTAGATAATTTTGCTGCTAAGTATGGCTTGCAAATTTATGAAACTGCGGTAGGTTTTAAATACATTGGCGAGAAAATGCGGGAAACCGCCGTTTTGATCGGTGGAGAAGAATCCGGTGGTTTGAGTATCATTGGTCATATTCCTGAGAAAGATGGGGTTTTAGCAGATATGCTAGTAGCTGAGGCGATCGCTTATGAAGGTAAGCCTTTGAGTCAGTTAGTACAGGAAGCTATTGCTGAAGCTGATGGTCCTTTGTATAACAATCGTTTAGATTTACACCTGACGGAAGCGCACAAAGTGGCAGTTATCAATTCTTATACCCAAAATCCGCCTTCAGAAGTGGCAGGAATTAAGGTGAAAGAGGTGGGCAGGAAGGATGGTATTAAACTGTATTTAGAAGGGGGTAGCTGGGTGTTGCTCCGTCCTTCTGGTACAGAACCTTTGGTGAGGGTGTACATGGAAACTAACTCACCGGAAAAACTTAGCCAAATTGGTAAATTCATGGAAAGTGAAATTGCTAAGTTAGGTTAGTTTTGTTTTTAATTTGACAATGTAGAGACGTTCCATATAACGTCTCTACATTTATGAAAAATTTATATGTTTAAATTATGATGTTGAAAATATTGGCCAATTTTTTAATATTACTAATTATAGCTGTTTGGGTAGTGGCGATCGCTCTGATTTCTGTGCAAAATGCTACTCCTGTATCTTTAAAGTTTTTAGTTTTTCAATCAATACAAATTCCCTTTGGTTTAATGTTAGCTTTCGCTGTGGCAGTGGGTTTGTTAAGTGTCGCAATTTTGCAGCCTTTATGGGAAAGAGAAGAAGAATTTGAGTCTATGACGGAGGAAGATACAGAGTTTTTTGTTGATGATGAGGATTTTTAGAAGTTTCTCATACAAAGAGGAAAAGAGATTTTTGATTAGAATTAAAGGCTTTAGGTGTGAATCCTGATGAACTAGAGTAATACTAAAAAAACAAAAATAGTCGGTTTTAACCGACTTTTGCCTTTAGACAGGGAATTTATTCCCTGGATATATTTGATGTTTAATTTTGTTACATCCAGTTGTCAAATTTATACAAAACTATTTTATAAGCTGTTGTGGGGGTTTTTATGTCAATTTTTCAAAATTACGCCTTTTTTACCTTATTCCATTAACAAAATTGATAGGTACAAAGTCTTATCTTTATTTCTACCTGACTACCCACTAAATTCTCCTCAAGGTTTTTTCCACTTTTTCAGTACGCCCTAATTACTGTTTGAGTTAAGATTTAAAGAGGATAATTATTGAGAAATCTCTGTGTAGGTTAGGAAAATGGCAGCACAAAAATTAAGCGAAACAGAACTACAGAAAGCCCTTAATACTTTACCCGGATGGCAAATTAAAGAGGGCAAATTATACAAAGAATACAAATTTAGCTCCTTTGCAACTGCTTTAGGATGGATGGTGACAGTGGGTGTTCATGCGGAAACTATGGGACATCACCCAGAATGGTTTAATGTTTACAACACCGTTAGGGTGTATCTTGCGACCCATGACATCGGTAACGCTATCAGTAATTTAGATGTGGAATTGGCCAAGAAAATGGAAGATTTAGCTTAGGTGACGGTTGACGGTTGCCTCATGTACGGGCGAACGGCCGTTCGTCCGTACTACCAATTACCAATTACCTAACTCGTTTCTTGAATTTGTAATCTAATTGTGTGTTCTGTTGTACCGCTTAACTGTAGTTCCATGATTTCACCACCAAGGGGTTCTATGCAGGTGAGGAGCGATCGCAAATGGGGTGTACTTGCACCAGTATCTACATATAATCTATCGGCTAAGTTACTAATTTTTTTCCAAGTCATATACAACTTACCAATAGTCTGTTCAATTTGCGATGCTTGATTTACTAAGTCAGCAGCAATACTTAAACAACCGACCCTTTGGGCTTCTTCTAATGCGGTTTCAATATCCACATCTTCCTCTGTTAAGGCTTGAACTTGGGCGGCAGATTTGAGATATTTGGCTAATTGCCGGGCTTCCGAGGTGGCTTGTTTAACAGTATCAACATCAGGATTGGCGGCTATATCCCTTTGTAATGCCTTTTGGTGTAATTCGGGCAGTTTCTCCATTTCCTTAACCAAAGGGGTAATGTAGCGCGGTGGCAGACTATTATCTGCGGCTTTTTCCCTGACTTCCTCTGGTAATAGGTCTGAGGACATAGCTGTCCATTCGTCACTGAGTTGACGGACTTCTCTGCGGGTGATGCGATCGCCTTTTTCAGCAGCTTCACTGACCATTTGTTGCACTTCCGGTACAGCTTTAGCGGTTTCTACAAACGCCCGCTTACTAAAGTTATTTACAGTATCAGGGTTCAGTTTGCCATCGGATATCAAAGTATCAGCACTATTAGCTAATTGAATCCAACTATAAGCTTGAGTTTTACTAATTTCTCGTTCTTTGAGCCATTTGAGAAAACCTGTACCACGCCCATCTCCACCCTTCTTTTCTCTATCACGGATGGAGCGTAAAATTCGACCTCGCCAAATTTCCGTCTGCAAATCAAAGCGATCGCATACCTGCCAGGCTACATCTAACTGTTGTAAAAAATCGGACTCAGGAATTTGTTCATCTTCTGGATCAGGCAATGCAAAGTCTAAATCTGCTGGCTGTTGGAGTGCAGCAGCAATATCATTCATGGAGTCAGTATCTTGCACGATGGTAGCTGGTTGAGGTGTGCGATTTAGCTTATGTTCACATAATTTGTGCTTTGAAAATTAGTGATATAAAGCAAGTAAGTATTTTACTGCAAAAATTAAATTTTAGGGGACTGGGAAAATGAGAAAATAAAGAAACAAAAAACTCTTTCCTATTCCCTATTCCCTATTCCCTATTCCCTATTCCCCATTCCCCATTCCCCATTCCCCATTCCCCATTCCCTGTTCCCTGTTCCCTGTTCCCTGTTCCCTGTTCCCTGTTCCCTGTTCCCTTCCTTATGAAACAAACTGCCAAAATCCTGGATGGTAAGGCATTAGCTGATAAAATTCAGATAGAACTAACTCAAACCATCGCCAAATTAAAAGATCAAGTAGGGCGATCGCCCGGTTTAGCAGTATTAATGGTGGGAGATAACCCCGCTTCCGCCGCCTATGTCCGCAACAAAGAAAAATCCTGTGCCAAAGTGGGAATTACCTCTTTTGGTAAACACTTTCCCAGCCAAACCAGCCAAACTGAATTAGAAGAAGTAATTGCCCAACTCAACCAAGATCCCAAAGTAGATGGGATTTTAGTCCAGTTACCCTTACCTCCTCATTTAGATGCTGTTAGCCTATTACATAAAATCGCACCAGATAAAGACGCGGATGGACTTCATGCTGTGAACTTGGGGCGACTGGTGCGAGGTGAAACAGGTTTACGCAGTTGTACTCCTGCTGGTGTGATGCGGTTGTTAGCAGAATATAAAATTCCGTTACAGGGGAAAAAAGCCGTAGTTTTAGGACGTAGTATTTTAGTAGGGAAACCCATGGCCTTAATGCTACTAGAAGCTAATGCTACAGTCACCATTGCCCATTCCAAATCCCAGGATCTACCAGATATTACCAAAGATGCCGATATTCTCATTGCTGCCACAGGTATTCCGGGAATGATTAGCGCCGAAATGGTAAAACCGGGCGCAGTTGTGGTAGATGTGGGAATAAACCGTGTTAGCGATAGCAGTGGCAAAAGTCGTTTAGTCGGCGATGTTCAATTTGAAGCGATCGCTAATGTGGCAGAATATATTACCCCCGTTCCTGGTGGTATCGGTCCTATGACGGTCGCCATGTTATTGCAAAATACTGTTTCTAGCTATTTGCAAACCGCAGGCAATTGAGAAATAATTTTTGATGAATATTCATGATTTCTCACCAAACCCGACAATCAATTTTGAATTTTAGATTTATTCCCCGAGTCAACCACCCATCACTTCCCTTCGGGTAAGTGAGGGCTTGTAAAAGCCTAGTTGGACTCAGTTCTTAACCGAACTACATGAATGTGGGGGCTTTAAACCCCTTGAGATGTTAAATTTTGAATCTTCAATCCAAAATTTAAAATCCGAAATCTAAAATCCGGTGAGCGTTTCAGTCCTAAATCTCCGTTAAATCGGTACAGACATCACAAACAACAGCCCCTTATTTTCAACAGTTAAGAGGAATTACAGCATGGTAGCAACGGATAAAAGATTGGAAACCCCAAAAAAATCAGACTTAGCTAGTTTTAACCTCGCTACCTATCTCAAAGAACGACAACAGCTTTGTGAAAAGGCTTTGGATAACTCCATCACCGTCGTTTATCCAGAAAAGATTTATGAAGCAATGCGCTATTCTCTCTTAGCTGGAGGTAAACGTTTGCGCCCTATTCTTTGTTTAGCTGCTGCTGACATGATTGGTGGCACAATGGAAATGGCTATGCCTACAGCTTGTGCTGTGGAAATGATCCATACAATGTCATTAATTCATGATGACCTACCCGCCATGGATAATGATGATTATCGTCGCGGTAAATTGACAAATCATAAAGTCTATGGTGAAGATATCGCTATTTTGGCCGGAGATGGTTTATTAGCCTTAGCATTTGAACACGTAGCAGCAAAAACCCCCGAAAATGTACCCAGGGATAGAGTTTTGCAAGTAATCATTCGTCTAAGTAAAGCCTTGGGCGCGGCTGGTTTAGTAGGTGGTCAAGTGGTAGATTTAGACTCAGAAGGTAAGTCAGATATTTCCTTAGAAACCCTGAATTTTATTCATAATCATAAAACCGCAGCCCTACTAGAAGCTTGCGTAGTTTGTGGGGGAATTATTGCCGGTGCATCCGCCGAAGAAGTCCAAAAATTAACTCGTTATTCTCAAAATATCGGTCTGGCTTTCCAAATCATAGATGATATTCTCGATATCACAGCTACCCACGAACAGTTAGGTAAAACCGCCGGTAAGGATCTCACAGCCCAAAAAGTTACCTATCCTAGTTTATGGGGTATTGAAAAATCCCGCGACAAAGCCCAACAACTCGTTACTGAAGCTTGCGCTGAATTAGAATGCTATGGGGAAAAAGCCGTTCCTCTCCAAGCATTGGCTCACTTTATCACCAGCCGCAATCACTAAGTCTAATTTTTAACTTTGGCTTCTAATTACCTTTTTCCTCCACACAACAGCTTACTTACATTTACTAACCTCACCAAAATACCATGCAGGACATAGGCGAAATTTTTAACAACCGGGTGCTGCTGGTTGCCCTTGTCGCTTGTTTTGTGGCTCAAGGATTAAAGCTTATCGTTGAGCTAATTAAACATCGCAAATTCAACGTCCGTGTTTTAGTGACTACTGGAGGTATGCCCAGCGCCCATTCGGCCTTAGTAACAGCCCTAGCAGACGGTGTAGGTCAAACTTTAGGTTGGGCATCCCCAGAATTTGCTCTAGCTACAGTTTTTGCTATCATCGTTATGTATGATGCCGCTGGAGTGCGTCAAGCTGCCGGCAAGCAAGCAAAAATCCTCAATCAAATGATTGATGAATTATTCCATGAAAAACCCGACTTTTTCCAAGACCGCCTTAAGGAACTATTGGGACATACACCAGTGCAAGTCATTGCTGGTTCTGTTTTAGGTGTGACTATTTCTTGGTTAGCGCGGGCTGCATATTAGTCATTGGTAATTGGTGAACCAACAACCAACAACCAACAACCAACAACCAACAACTATCAACCAACAACCAACAACCAACAACCAACAACCAACAACCAACAACCAACAACCAATAACCAACAACCAACAACCAACAACTATCAACGAACTATTGAACGCAATAAAACTACTTTCCGACTATCTGCCAAGGTAGCAACAAAACCACTTTCGCTGAGTTTTTGTAATGTGTTATATGCTTCTTTTTGGTTGGTAGTATAAACTGCCAACAGGTAAGGGCGTTGACCATAGGAGACAAAACCCACATCACCCCCAACTGCCTGTTGCAAGCTAGTAAACATTTCTGGACGATTAAAATAATCTACCAGAATTGCATAACCTTCTCCTAATATTTTCGGGTTATAGGTAATTTGGCTCTTTGGTACTTTTTGGGCTGGTGTTGTTTGTGCTTCTTGTGGTACTGAACGAGTGGTGATAATGGCAGACAAACCAACTATATTCTGAATATATCTAGCCCAACGATTGGCATCATCAGTTTTTTTAAAACCACCAATTCGCGTGACTGTTTGATTGTTATATTTACAAACAACTGTTTTTATTTCTGTTGGTAAGGCACTACGCAATTGCTTTTGATTGTCTACAGAAGGGCTAATTACTAATAATAGATATTCTTTTATTGCTGGTGGTTGACAATTAGCAATTTTTTGTTGAGCAACTGCTGGATAAATACTGCTAATTAAGGGAGAGATGGCTAGCAATAAAGCACTGGGCAAAATTTTTAATATTTGCATAAATTGTTGAATGGGTAATGGGTAATTGTTGACAGTTAACAGTTAACAATTAACAGTTAACAGTCAACGGTGATATATTAAGAAACTGTGCTAAGGGATGCCAAAGGGTTAGGTATGGTGTCTGAAGGGGCGGAAAATTCTCCAGTAATTACATATTCTAAGCGCAGTTTGAGCCAGATAATAAATTGGGAATTGGTGGAAATAATGGCTGCCGCAGGTTGGGGACATTTCTTTTTAATATCAGCCATTGCTGGTATTTCCAGAAAGGCTGGTTGTTTGATTAACCAAAAATCAATTTCTTTTTCTTGTTCATGATAATTACGAGTGCGTTCTTTGAGAACTTCCTCTATAGGTTCTTCTTCCATGAGGAAGTGTTGACTGGCCAAAATGTAATGGTATTTTTGCATTTTCTTCATTTGCTGACTTATTCATAATTTTAGGGTACAGTGTTGATTCTTTACCCTGGTTAAGAAGCAAGGGGCAAGAGGTAATGTGAGAAAAATTTGCTTTAGATAAAAGCTATTTTACTTTGGTGAACTACCCACACTGACCTGACGGTACAGTGTCGGCTTCCTGTCCAGCAGAAAGCACAGTAGTAGATTTCTTTCGTCCTCAGTCACCATTTCCCCGCATTGCCTCTTTCATTTCGCGGACTGCTCTTTCTATACCTACTAAAGCTGCCCTACTGATGATCGTATGACCGATGTTTAGTTCTTCCATGCCTGGAAGTGCGGCAATGGGGTAAACGTTCCAGTATGTGAGTCCATGACCGGCATTTACTCTTAATCCAGCTTTAATGGCTTGTTCACAACCTTGGGCTAATAAAGTTAGTTCTTTGTGACGAGTTGTTTCGTCTTTGGCTTCTGCATATTGCCCTGTATGCAATTCGATAAATTTGGCTTTTATCTTGACAGATGCCTCAATTTGTGGTGGTTCGGCATCAATAAAGAGACTGACGGGAATGCCGACATTTTGCAATTTATCAACTATCTTACCTATTCTAGCAATTTGTCCGACAATATCTAAACCTCCTTCTGTAGTTACTTCTTCTCGTTTTTCAGGAACTAAGGTAACATAATCAGGTTTGATATCGAGAGCGATCGCTAACATTTCATCAGTAGCTGCCATTTCTAGGTTTAAATGGGTTCTGACAGTTTGGCGCAATAGTCGCACATCTCGATCTTGGATATGTCTTCTATCCTCCCGTAAATGGGCGGTGATACCATCTGCACCGGCTAGTTCTGCGAGTACCGCCGCCGCTATGGGATCTGGTTCTACTGTCCGCCGGGCTTGGCGAATGGTAGCGATATGGTCAATATTAACACCGAGTGTAGGCACGCCTGGTTTCTCCTGTTTAACAATTCTCAGATGTTGATTTTAGCGAAAATTAAAACGACATAATCTCAGTATTTAGTATTTAGTCACTAGTAGTCGAATATAAATTTACCTTTTGGCAATAAAAATATAGATCACAAAAAAATCCAAATAAAAAAAGTGCTTTCAGTAAATTCCCTCCTGAGGAAGTTTCTGAGTTTGTCTAAAAATCAAGTATTATTTTAATGTTAGACTTAGACTTAGACTAATACAACATACATCAAATATCAACTAAGTTGATATTTAATAGTTGAGAACGAATAGCTAATCAAAGGCGGGTAGAGCAAATGTAATTGAAATAGGAGTTTTCATCTTCTCAAAGTTTTGAGATAATTCTTTTTGCTAATTTATTAACAATTGTAATCTGTGAGATAGACATAAATGATTTATATCTTTGCCCAAGCAGAAGCAACACCAACAGCCAATCCTATACCAATAGCACCATTCATTATGCCAACTGGGGGACAATTTGCTGGATTTTTGTCTACTTTGGCGGTGTGCGCGATAATTTCTATTGTGGTTTATGTTGCACTTTTTGTGATATTGCGATCGCTGGTTCGCAAATGGGAACAGGATACTGTAATCCTAATTCTTGGGGTTTCCCAGACTCCTGCAATTATCGTTTTGATCCTCACCAGCCTAAAAATATCTCTTTTCCATTTAAGCAACTCAGGAGAAATAATTGCCTGGATTCAACAAACTATCACGGCTTTTTTAATAGGTATTTGTACTTATTGGTTTACTCAGTTATTTACTGATGCCGCAGTTAGCTATTTGAAAAACTATGCGAGAAGAACAGAGGCTGTTTGGGATGATGTTTTAATACCATTACTACAAAATTTTATCCCCGTGATTACCTATATAATAGGGACTTCCTTATTTTTTAGTTCACTGGGTGTAGATTTATCGGGTATAGGATTAGCTCTAGGTAGTATCACTGTTGTCTTAGGGTTAGCCGTTAAAGACATTTTGAGCAACTTTTTCAGTGGCTTAGTACTATTAGTTGATACACCATTCAAATTTGGAGATGTGATAGCTACTTCGGATGGATCACTAGCAATTATCAAACAAATTGGGATTCGGGTAACAAAGTTGTATCTGATTGAACAGCATTGTGAAGTTTATATGCCTAATGCGACTTTAGGTAATCAAAACATCACTAACCTGAGCCGTCCCACAACGCACTATGCTTATACAATTAATGTATCAGTAAGAATAGATGCTGATGCCAGTGTGGCCACAAATATCTTACGAGAAATCGTCGTTGGACATCCAGATACCTTAGCGAATTTTGATGAGAAACTTAAATCATTAGATAGTTTCTATGGCTTAAAAGAAGCTACAGAAAATAATCTTTCTAAAAAAGATGCTGGACGTAAGCGGATAGAACTAGAAAAAGAAGTTAATTTACAATTGAAGAAAATTCATGATGAATTTGAAACATTAGTTGAAGAGATTAAAATTCTAGAAAGAGGTGGTTTAGATATACAAGAATTAAAAAGTATTCAGAAAATCTATTTAGAGATTCTCAACCTAGTGGGAATGGTAATTATTACAGAACGTAAGGGTAAACGACAACGTTCATGGCTAGAAGAAAATGAATCTAGGGATAAATCAACTCTAATTGGTTTGGTAAGATTTTGGTATGAAACCTGGTTACAAGATCCAGATTTAGTGCCAGAAGATCAAAATATATTGCCTGATGAATGGGAACAAAAGATTGAACTTTTGAAAATTAAATTAAATAAATTGTTCCAAACTATTTCTAACCCAGGGATAGAGGAAATGAGATTAGATGACTATGCAACAAGAGTACTAGATTGGTTAGAAACTAACTTTAAAGAGTCCTCTAATGCTTGGAAAGAACCACAAATTGAAATTACGGATATTCAAGGTTCTGCTTTACAATTCTCTGCCAGATTCTATATTGATAATATTCAATTAGAACATTGGAGACGTGGAGAAAGAGTCAAAAACGAAGTCCGCAGAGAGATGATTCGACGGTTGAGATTAGCTCACATCTACACAGGTTAAAAAGAAGGTTAGACCAATTTTCTATGAAGATGCACATAATCAGACTCCCCTGTAGTCCACCCTTGCTAAGGAGGGACAGCGAGGCCGGGGGGTGAATTATATGCAACTTTACAAAAAAATGGTATTGGTGGTAGTGCAAGAATTCAGGTGAGGCAAAAAGATCCCCGACTTCTATGAGCAATTTATCATTTATGGACATAATCAATAAAAGAAGTCGGGGATCTGGGCATGAACAAGTGCTATAGCTGAATACTTACGTGGTAGTTTATATGGAAGACGGCCATTTGGTCAGAGAAAAAAGTGATTTTTTACACAGGATATGTGATTAAAATTCCTGTCTATAAAACTTAGATACCAAACTATTACCTATCCCCTGCGATGCACTAAGCTGGCGATGCCCTGAGCGAGTCGAAGGGTCGAAGTGTCCCCTATTCTATTAATTGCCAGCTTGTTGGATCAAAATATCCAATTCCTGCTGCATTTTGCTTCTGACTAACTCATAGCATTCATTAACATAGGTGCGATCGCTGGCGGCGGCTTTTCCATACCTTGTAAACACAATTGGAGGGCAAACCCTAGTATAGATAGGCATAGGCAAGGGAATATTAGGTAATGGTCCAATGGCTAATCCCCAAGGTAAGCCCAGATAAATGGGAAACACCAGAGGATCAACCCCAAACAACCAAGGCATCCCTAATTTATGGAGTTGCTGCATAATTTTATAGATATCAGCCAGGACAATTAGGGTATCATGGGAACCCCAGGAAATCGCTGGTACAATTGGCACATTTTCCCGTAGTGCCAACTTAATAAACCCCTTTCGGTCAGCAAAGTAAATTTTATCTCGCATGGCATGGGGTCGAAACACATCCTCAGCACCACCAGGATAAACTAAGACACTAGCACCAGCCCGTAAAGCTGCATAAGCCGTTTTAGGATGCGCTCTGACTGCGCCGGCTTTCATGGCCATTTCTGCAGCTTCAGGAAATACCTCCCAGACTTTAGGGTGCATTAAACCATAAATTTCTCGTTTAGCACCAAAGCGGCGGAACCAATCATACAACATCATTGAAGTATCAGGGGATGCCAGTCCCCCATTATGAGAACCGACAATGAGGATTTTTTCATCTGGAACATTTTCCCAACCACTGGTTTGGACTCGAAAATAACAGTTATATAATAAGCCCAATACAGGCATCATAGACTCGATGAATTTTGGATCGCGTTGATCTAAAGACCAACCGGTGTTAGTTTTTGGAGGACGTTTTAGTTTGAACATTAGGAAATTTTATCAGGATTTATACGGATGAAACAATCTTTTGTTTTGTCGTTTTATCCAGCCTAACGTAATCTTTCTCTTATTGTTCCTACTGTGCATTGGCAAATACCCGTAGGAACTGAATCCGATTTTAAGCGTCTGATCATACTAGGCTATTTAAAATTGATATATGATTGACGATTCCTTGGACGTTCGGGGATTTCAAACAATATTCTTATAAATTGCATTATTAAGAGTTGGGGGGAGACAAATAAAATGAAAACTTTAAAGCTGTTTACACTTATTCCCGTAGGATTCACCATCAGTTTATTACTGACTCAAGCTAGTTTTGGCAAACCCGCCATTATTAAGCTAAACAATCCCCTTCAGACAGATCCAATCACTTTAACTGGTACATCTGGGGGAGAGGTGAAAACGGATTGTGGGTATATTTCCACCACGCCTAGTCAAGTAATTGATGTCACAAAATCATTACCTTATCTACAATTAACAGCAGAGAGTGAAGGCAAACCAACGCTCTTAGTTGACGGACCAGGAGGACGTTTCTGTGTACTGAGTAATGATAGTTCTGAGCGTAAACCCAAGCTGTCTGGTTACTGGACTGTGGGACAATACTCAGTATATGTAGGTGAATTATCGAAAGGAAAACATAACTATACCCTTTCCATTTCCCAACAGCAAAAATAGCTATTTCCCCATTGTGAGGTTGTAATCAGCCTAGTTCGGTTTTTGTGTAGCAGTCTAACGGATCGTATTTTTGCCAACAAATTGGACTCCTAACATGATATTGGTATTACAGCGACTCAATTTCTATGATCAATTCACAAATGTTATGGGTTGTCCAAAGCTATTCATCGCAGAGATAGCAGCCTACTACATTCATAATGTGAATAAGTAGAGATTTAGCATCGCTTTCAAAGCTTCTATTAAGCATCAAAATCTTTAAGGGGAAATATGTTTAGAAGACTAATTGGGGTTGTTGTTGCTACTATTTTACTGACATTTCAAATGCTTGTCGGTAGTGCAACAGCCGTGGAGCTGAGTGCAGATACCCGCACAGTACCATTAAATGACAAAGGTGATACCGTTGTACTCAGTTTACAACAAATTAAAACAGGCAAACGGTTATTTAGTTTCGCTTGCGCTCAATGTCATGCTGGTGGAGTAACTAAAACTAACCAAAACGTGGGACTTGAACCAGAAGCTTTAGCAGGAGCTACTCCCAAACGGGATAATATCGAAGGTTTAGTGGACTATTTGAAAAATCCCACTACCTATGATGGTGAAGTGGAAATTTCTGAAATCCACCCCAGCATCAAGAGTTCGGACATTTTCCCACAAATGCGAAATCTGACAGATGAGGATTTAACTGCGATCGCTGGACATATTCTCGTACAACCCAAAGTTGTTGGCACTAGATGGGGTGGTGGTAAAATTTACTACTAAATTTACCAAAATAAGTTCTCATAACTAATAACTATAGTAAGGGCAAGATAATTTTGCCCTTATTTTTATATCAGTTATATCATGTCTGGTTGAACACTTATCATATCTGTTGAGGCTGGTAATGAAGTACCTGGTGAAAATTAATTGCACATTTGGGAAAACAATAGACATCTCTGTATCTCAAGTCTGTCAACTTTCCTGAATATGAAATTTATTTTGCACGACTACTTAATACCTGATTTCAAACTTATTATCACTCCTGACTCGGTGACTCCTGAATTCTGAGATTTTAATCATCCATAAAAGCGTTACCCTAGATGGTAAAGTTCAAAGATGATTATGACACCAGAAGAAATAGCAGCTACATTAACAGAGTTATTTAGTCCTGAAGTTGTCGAACCCCTAGCACCTGGTTCTTGGCAAATAGACAATTCTGATTTTCGTTTATTGGTGCTGCTATCAGAAGATTATACTTGGTTGCGGGTATTGTTGCCAATAATGCCTTTGCAAGAAGCAGCACCATTTCTCACCCAGTTTCTAGAGGCTAACTTTGATGATACTCAAGAAACACGCTATGCTCTATATGATGGAGTCGTTTGGGGCGTATTTCAGCATAACAGTGGTAGTTTAACTAATGCAGATTTCACTAATGCGATCGCTCGTTTAATATCATTGCATCAAGTTGGTGTCAATGATGTATTCAATAATTTAGTAGAAAAACGCATCCGGGAAATTATTCAAGCATCAAAACAAAATGGACAATCTCTAGAAACCACCATGCAAAATCTTGACCGCTTTTATGCAGAAGGTTTATTAGGTGATATTAATATTAACCAAAACGCCCAGGGAAGAGAACAAATTTTAGCAGCTTGGCGACAACAATTAGTCCGTCTTTGGGGTGAAATGTAGTTGACATGACAGGGAACTAGGGGAGATATTTATTCATGACAAATAATTATATCATTGAACTCATTAAAGCAGACTCGAAGGAATCCGGGGTATGACACTCGC
The DNA here is from genome assembly GCF_002934005.1 of Cuspidothrix issatschenkoi CHARLIE-1. Taxonomy (GTDB): domain Bacteria; phylum Cyanobacteriota; class Cyanobacteriia; order Cyanobacteriales; family Nostocaceae; genus Cuspidothrix; species Cuspidothrix issatschenkoi. Next base: position 100,317 of record NZ_PGEM01000024.1, read on the forward strand.
AGAAATTCAAATTCAAATCAAAAACCAAGTCGCTAAAATCGAAGAGCAACAAAAAGTATTATTAGATTCTCAACAAGAATTATCTTTGCTTTTAGAGAAGAAAAAAATTATGGAACAAGCAGCTTATGAAAAAATCAAAGAAGCAGCCCAGTTATTAAGAGAAGTACAAGCTGATTTAGAATTGACAAATGAAGATATTCTAGATATCACTAAATCGAAAATGATGAAACCTGAAGAAGATGATGATAATGGGATTGATATATTAGAAGAATATAACCAGGATAGTTTAGTTTTAGGGTCTATCAAAATTGATCTAGGAAAATCAGGTTTTAGTATCACAGACGATCAACAAGAATTAGTTAATGCCCTCAATGAAAAACTAGAAGATTTTGAATTTGCTTTATCCCGTTTACCTGTAGAAGAAAGAAATTATGCCAGGGTAAAGCTACAAAACATCATAGGTAATTTCATCAATCATTGATAAATTTTCATCTAAGAATTCCAGGATAGAGAAAACTTGATATAGCAGGGAATAGAGAGGATAAAATAAAAATGTTCTTCATCCTATATCCTATGTCTTTTATTCTTCATTCTGAACTCCTGATAGCCTTGACTTAGTGTGCCGAAGGCGTAGCGTTACCCATACTCCTTAATTCTTGCATGTTCACTTCTCACTTCTACCCCTATTAACTTATGGATATTGTTGAAACTCTCAAAGCCGATTATGCCAGATTTCCTGGAGATCAAACTTACAGCATTTATGCCAACGATGTTTATTTTCAAGACGCTGTTTTCAAGTTTCGCGGAATTGAACTTTATAAATGGATGATTAAATTCATTCAAACATTTTTTTTCAATCTTAAATTGGATTTACACCACATCCAACGCCAGGAAGAACTTATTAAAACCGAATGGACGATGAGTTGGAATTCCCCACTGCCTTGGAAACCCCATATTTCCGTTTCTGGTTGGAGTGAACTACGTTTGAGTGCGGAGGGTTTAATCGTTTCCCATATTGATTATTGGTACTGCTCCCGTTTAGATGTAATTAAGCAACATTTCATTTCTGTGAAAAACCAATCATAATGTAAATAAATGTAAACAAAATTCAGGCAGTAAGGAATCATTGATGCGAGTAATTTTAATGACAGGGAAAGGTGGCGTAGGTAAAACCTCCGTTGCGGCAGCCACTGGACTTCGTTGTGCAGAACTTGGCTATCGGACATTAGTTTTAAGTACAGACCCTGCCCACTCCCTTGCAGATAGCTTTGACATCGAATTAGGCCATGACCCCCGCCTTGTGCGCCCGAATTTATGGGGTGCAGAACTAGATGCACTGCAAGAATTAGAAGGTAACTGGGGGGCTGTGAAACGTTACATCACCCAAGTGTTACAAGCTAGAGGTTTAGACGGGATACAGGCCGAAGAATTAGCGATTTTACCAGGCATGGATGAAATTTTCGGCTTGGTGAGAATGAAACGCCACTATGATGAGGGTGAATTTGAGGTTTTAATTATTGACTCTGCCCCCACGGGCACAGCATTACGACTGTTAAGTTTGCCAGAAGTTGGCGGCTGGTATATGCGCCGTTTTTACAAACCCTTTCAAAATATTTCCGTTGCCCTCAGACCACTGGTAGAACCTATTTTTAAACCCATTGCGGGCTTTTCTTTACCAGATAAAGAGGTAATGGACGCACCCTATGAGTTTTATGAACAAATTGAAGCCTTAGAAAAAGTTTTAACTGATAATACTCAAACATCAGTCCGTCTAGTTACCAATCCTGAAAAAATGGTAATTAAAGAATCTCTCCGCGCTCATGCTTATCTGAGTTTGTATAACGTAGCGACAGATTTAATTGTTGCTAACCGGATTATTCCTCAAGAAGTGACAGATCCATTTTTCCAACGTTGGAAGGAAAATCAAGAACAATACCGCCAGGAAATTCATGATAATTTCCTCCCTTTACCGGTTAAGGAAGTACCTCTGTATTCTGAAGAACTGTGTGGTTTAGCAGCTTTAGAAAGACTGAAAGAAACCCTCTACAAAGATGAAGATCCAACTCAGGTTTATTATAAAGAAACCACAATTAGAGTTGTTCAAGATAAAAACCAATATAGTTTGGAACTTTATTTACCGAATATTCCCAAAAGCCAAGTTCAACTCAGTAAAAGTGGAGATGAATTAAACATCACTATTGGTAATCATCGTCGTAATTTAGTATTACCCCAAGCCTTAGCAGCACTACAACCAGCAGGAGCAAAAATGGAAGATGATTATCTAAAAATTCGCTTTGCTTAAAGTTTGAATTGTCTCTAAACTTGCCGATCCCCAACTTTGTTTAGAAGTTGGGGATCTTGATTATCCTCATCATGTATATCTGAGTATTTATACTGAAGATATCCATAGTCAAAGGAAGGAAGAAGGAAGAAAATTCCTCCTTCTTACTCCTGACTCCCTGTACGGGAGAACGGCGTTCGCCCCTAGGAATTTTATCCGGGGGTTTTTACTTGACGTGCCATATCTAAAAAGGCATTCATATTTACACCCGGACGACGACGAGGACTATTACCAAAAATAAGATACTTGGTAGCAAAATTGGTTTCAGTTGGTAGCGATAATTGAGGTTTAACAGGTTCAGATTTAGTCGTTTTTGCCACCACTGGCGCCGGTTTTGATACTTCTACTGGTGCTGCGGCTGGTTTTGGTGCTGGTGCTGTTGGTGCTATAGGTGTAGAAATTGTATTAGCTTCTTCCTTGAGTTCTAAGTAATAGCCGCTTCCTTTTTTACTAAACAAGCCAGTAATAAAACTCAGAATACCCCCAATCAGATTTTTGATAAAGCCCATGAAAAATGCTCCTGTTTGAATAATTTGGAATCTTACCGAAATTGTTAAAAATCACGGTGTAATATTACATTTGATTGTGCTACTAGCTGTCAGTTTTTAGAGTACCATTTGCTAACTAAGACCCTGAAGACTATACTAATCAGTATTTTCCGGTCTTTTAGATCAAGCCTGGTAACTGGTAAATAACGCAAATTAATTATTAAATCTTATTATAACTATAAGATTCTGAGAATTTACTTAATAAATCTTAATATTAATTATTGCTCACTTCCCAAACTGTCATTTTTTGTCTTTTACTAGGTAAAATACTGAGTTAAATTGTTGACAATTATAAAGAATTAAGATGATGACAACAAAACAGCAAAATCCCGTTTTATTAGTGCATGGAATTAATGATACTGGGGCGGTTTTCGATAAAATGGCATTGTATCTTAGACAGTGCGGTTTGTCTGTGTATACTGTGAATTTACGACCTAATAATGGTTCTGAGGTTTTAGATAAATTAGCCCAGCAGGTAGCTAATTATATAGCTGCTACCTTTGCACCCGAACAACCATTAGATATAGTTGGTTTTAGCATGGGAGGAATTGTTAGTCGTTATTATATTCAGCGCTTGGGGGGAATAGATAAAGTACAGCAATTTATTACCATTTCTTCACCCCATAAAGGAACTGTCATTGCCTATGGTACTTGGCATAGTGGTGCTGTGCAAATGCGTCCTAATAGTGATTTTCTCAATGATTTAAACTCTGATGTGCAGATGTTAAACAAATTGAATTTTACATCTATTTGGACACCCTATGATTTAATGATTATCCCCGCAGAAAGTTCACAACTTGGTATAGGCCAAGAAATCACTGTACCAGTATTATTACATCCTTTAATGTTAACGGATTCTAGAACTTTAACAATTGTAGGAAATATATTAAACCTCTGCCATGACTCTAGGTAATGTAAAATTTCAAACGTTTATCTAACAAGGGTTTTGACAATTTATTAATATTTCTCAATATTCGCCATATTTTGTTAGTAATAAAATGTTCAAACCTTTATCAAATCTGGATTTCAAAATTAGGAAATTATTTGTGTGATTCCCAGTTTAATGGAAGAGAGTTAATGAATTTTCCTTTACCAAAAAATACAATTTTTTTGTGATTCTGAAAGATGTTGACTCAATACAAGTAAATCCTTATATGGTAAAGTAGATGTACCATGTAATGCTTGTTTATGTCGTCTAGTAGTGTAATCAAAAAATAGCGTAAATCTATCTGAAGTTATAGGTGGTTTACCGCGATGAAAAATACTAGCAGTATCAGCAATTATTACTGTACCAGCCATTCCTGTACATGATTGATAAATTGCTGAAGATATAATTCCTTGCATAATTTTATCTGGAATGTAACCAGATGTATATTTTAAAGTGTCAGCTATTGTTGATGTCAAAGATTTAGAAATATATTGAAATGGTCCATGTTCTTCTGTAATATCATTTAAGTAAATGATAATCTTTAAAATTTTCCGATCTTCTTGATCTATGTGCCATAACCTTGAACCTGCTTCCAATTGATTAGCAATATCTCGACGAAAATAGACACCTTGATAAGCTACTAGTAGACCAAGAAAATTTTCAATGATATTTAGTAATCGTTGTTCAAGTCCCCAAAAAAAAATTTTTGGATGCTCCATTATTTGTTGTGGAGTAGCATGAATAACAATTTGATCTGAGTGATAAAATGTATTTTGTGCTATTTTTGGCATTAAGCTTTGGGCAGATTCAAGCATTTCCATAGTAGATGTAATTCTCAATTTTTCCAATGTAGTAATGACAACTCCTTCTTTTTTGAGAATCTCGATCAAATCAATGTCCTCTGGAGAAAGAGTAGGAAGATTTTTCAGATGTTTGTCTATAGCTTTTTGATAAAAGTAATCAACTTGATATTTTGTAAATGGGTGTTGATCAATTGTTCTTAATATTTTTTTGCGAATTTTTAGCAAAATTTTATCCACAAATTATTATCCTTATATTATTGGCAATTAATTTCACAATTATGAATATCTATTAATATAATTAAGATTAAGATATCTATTTTAATAGTGAAAAAAATCATCCTGATGATACTTGTTATATAGAGTTTTGCTTTTATTACTAAAAATGTACATAAGAAATCGAGTAAAAATACTCAATTTACAATCTTTTTAGTATTAATATGTCTAATTCATTTTTTGATATCTAACCCACCTTCTGCACCCTAAACTGTCACACAACGAAAAATGGTCTTTTGGGGATTTGAGATGGGCAAACTGCTTGCAACAGCACTTCGCTATCGCCACCTAAGATTTAGACTATTTTGTATTAAAATTATCCTCAAAGGTATTCAGAAACCCGATAGCGGAGCGTGGCGTTAGCCATAATTACCGATTGTGACACCAGGGGGTGCGGAAGGTGGTATCTAAGTCATATCACCAATTGCAGTATATTCAGCATTACCAAAAATTGCATCTGGATAGCGATAATACTTAAATTCGATTAAGTTATAAAAAGGATCTTCTAAAAAGAAAGTCCGATGTTCTAGAATAGATTCATTAAATCGGTATTTAGGTTCTTCTCGAAATTTCAAATCTTTGTTTTTTGCCCTTGTTAATAATTCTTGCCAAGTATCTTCAACAGTAAATATTAGTCCAAAGTGTCGGGGATAAATTGCCTTTTGAGGTGTTAAGATATTCTTAGTGATGTGGGCTACTAATTGATGTCCATAGAGGTTGAGAATCAAAGCATGGGCGCTTTCTCGTCCGGGTGTACAACCTAAACCATCAATATAAAAGGCTTTGGTTTGGGGGATATTAGAGACAGGGAAGGCAAGATGAAATATGGTTTGGTTCATATGAATTTACTATGTTAAGTAAGTTGGCGTGAAAAAACCAAAATATGTAAAGATAAGTAAATACGGAGAAAACATCTATCAAGGTGATTACCTGTTACCAACCTTAACAATAAGCTCCCCGACTTCTCAAAGAAGTCGGAGATCTGAAACTCTCAAGGATGAATCGGAAATTAACACTCAAATGATGATTAGGGAGAATTTTGGAAAATAGCCTGATTTTGAAACCAATCTTTACCCACTTGGATAGTAATATCTGAACTAATATTGCCAGTGCTTTCTACTCTCACTTCCCCAAAACCCAAGAGACTGCGTATAGATTCGGCGCTATCTCCATCACCTTGTTGTGCCACAATATGACTTACATCTAGGGGTTGTCCCCAGGATTTAGAGATCATAATATTTGTATATCCACCTTTTTCCAGTGTTTTAATTAGTGGGCGTAATTGAGAGCGATTGATGCCTGTACTATCTTGAATAGCGATGCGTAACTGACTAGGTTGAGTAGCTGATGTATCTTCTAAATGTGTTGTTTCTAAACCAAAGTGCTGGGACATTAATTTATTAATACCTCGTTTTTGAGGTATCCAATAACTCGCATCGAATTCGCCTTTTTCGCTGAATCGTCCAGGTAACATCAACATTTGCATATTTGAGCGATTGGTACGCGAACCAAAACCGACCAATGCAACTAATTCTTCAACGGATAAGTTGGTATCAATATTTTCTTTTACAACATTGAGAATCTCTGGTACTCGCGTCAGAGTTGTCGGGTTAAGAGTCTGTTCAATTAAAGCACGCAATACCATTTGCTGGCGCTGAATCCGACCAATATCCCCTAGTTCATCATGGCGATAACGTAATAATTGCAGTGTTTGTTCACCACTGAGATGTTGTTGTCCCGCTTTTAAATTAATATATAGATGCTGTGAATCATCCTGATATTTCATATCTTTGGGAACATAGACATTTACACCACCCAAAGCTTCAATTAACTTACTTACTCCTAAAACATTAATGCGAACATAGCGATCAATGGCAACTCCGCCTAAAAGATTGCTGACGGTTTTTGCAGTTAAAGCCGGGCCACCATCCACATTTGCAGCGTTAATTTTTTTCACTCCATGCCCTTCAATTTCTGTGCGGGTATCTCTGGGAACAGAAAGCATGACTATTTTTTGTGTCTCTGGATCAAATTTGACCAACAGCATGACATCAGAAAGACCGTCAAAGGAGTTGATTTGGGGTAAATAACCCAGACTTTTAGTATCAGTTGGGGGGTTTTCTAAATCTGGAGGCAGGACACTCATACCCATTAACAGGATATTGACAGGGCGAGTGAGTTGGGAAAATTGTAACCCATTGCCAGAGATGCGATCAGTATCAAATACGGCTGCTTCCTGATCACTAAGTTGAGCTTGTTGTAAAGGTGTACTTTCCCAAGAAACTGCCAATAACGCTCCTGCCAATCCTGATACTATGGCAATCCCACCCATACCCACCGCAAACCATAGCCACCGCCTGGATTTGGATGAACGCGAATTTTTACGATTATATTGAGATTGTGCGGCTTTTTGTTGTGCGGCTGATGTTTTTTGACTAGTCACAGACTTCCTCTCACCTACGATTTTAAATAAATTAAATGTGCTGACCCAATACATCTAAAACAAATCAGACTATAATAACTAACTCCTCATCAAGTTTGCTATAGAAAACGGCTAAATATCATAATCTTCAATTACATTTACTTGGGAGGAGGTTGGGGAGTGGTGCAGTGGTTCGGCTTTCGATAAGCTCAGTACAAGTCGCTCAACAACCGGGGGCAGGGGAGAAAATTATCTTCCTCTTTCCTCCTGAACTCTTGAACTTCTGAACTTCTGCCTTCTGCCTTCTGCCTTCTGCCTTCTGCCTTCTGCCTCTTGCCCGATCAATACTTCCGCCATAGGCGCTCTGCCAAATTGCTAAATCCTGGTAAACGGGAAGATTTACCTTGCAGCACCCGCAAAATTAACCAAACACTGACTGAAAAATAACCTGAAGTTAGGAAAGTATTGAGGATTAAAAGACGCAATGTCCAAAAATCAGAAGTTGCTCCAGTTGCTAATAATAGATAACCTAACATCCAGATAAAAGCTAGAGTAATAGATAAACGGCTAATAGACATTTGTTCCGGGCTACCTTGACGGACATAAAGATTCCAAAGAGAGGGAAAAAAGCCGATAATGGGAATTAGGTAGAGAATTAGTTGGGTTTTTGAGGTATCTGTATGTTTTAGGGGTGGTTTATCCATATTCGTTGATGTGATCATAAACTAGAGATGGTAAATAAAATTCATTAAGTTAGAGATAATAACAGGAGGGGTGAACGGACGTTTGCCCGTAAAGGAGTAAAACTGGCTTGGTGTATAGGTTTCAATTTAGATTCTGTCTCTCTTGGATCGGCAATCTGCTGTATTATCAATTGCGTATGAACTGCCTAAATTAGAATCATACTCTGTTAGAGAAAAAATCACCTTAGTTCTATAGTGTAATTACTTAAAAATGCAGACACGTCAGCTACTTGATTGGTGGCAAACACTGACACCCCTAACGAGATTTTTAGCGATCGCACTCCTCGCTCCTCTGTTAGTTCTCAATGGTTGGGCTATTGCCGCAATTTTCGATTATTTTCATTCTCTCATAGTTATTTTAGTCGGAGCTTCCGTACTAGCATTTTTACTCAATTATCCCGTAAGTTGGATGGAAGCTCACGGAGCTAAACGGGAACAGGTGGCTATTTTAGTCTTCTTGTTAGCTTTATCTATTCTCCTTGCTCTCGGTGTCACCCTGTTTCCCCTGGCTTTAACTCAAGCTCAACAACTAGTAGCACGTTTACCGGAATTAATTGACTCTGGCCGTTCTCAGTTGATGTTCCTGAATGAAAAAGCCGAAAACGCAGGTTTACCAATTAATCTCGATGCCTTAGCAGCACAAATTAACGATCGCGTAAAAGGACAACTACAGGCCATAGCAGGACAAGCACTAAATCTAGCTGTTGTGACTTTAACCAGTTTGCTAGATTTTCTCTTGACAATGGTATTAACCTTTTACCTTTTACAGCATGGCGGCGAACTGTGGCAAAGTTTAGTAGAATGGCTGCCTTCTAAATTTCGCGCCCCTTTTTCCAAAACAGTCCGCCTCAGCTTTCAAAACTTTTTTATCACCCAATTAATTTTATCAACCTGTATGGCTTCTGCCCTCATTCCTGCCTTTTTGTGGTTGAAAGTGCCTTTTGGTTTATTATTTGGGTTAACAATCGGAGTTATGGCTCTCATCCCCTTTGGTGGTTCTGTGGGTATCGCCCTGACAACTTCTTTAGTCTCGCTGCAAGATGTTTCTATGGGGGTGAGAGTATTAATAGCCGCCGTTATTGTGCAGCAAATTCTCGAAAATCTGATTGCACCCCGGATTTTAGGTAGTTTTACTGGCTTAAACCCAGTTTGGATTTTAATTTCTGTTTTAACTGGAGCGAGAATTGGCGGACTATTAGGGGTAATCGTGGCTGTCCCCTGTGCTGTTGTGATTAAAAGTGTTATTACGGCCATTCGTTCTCCAGTTTTACATCTGGATACAGAAGAATCTTCCCCAGGGGATATGGCTGCACCTATAACACCAGAAGCATCTCCGAAAATAGAAGCGAATAATTCTCTGAGTATTTCTTAAAAAAATCAGTAATGTAACAGTAATACCAGAACAATTCAACGCAGATAAACACAGATAAACATGGACAATCAAAATTCAAAACATGATACTTTTAAACAACATCTCGGATATCCTGATTCAGACAAGACCTCAGACAGATGAAAAGGTATAGACTTAGCATCTAGAATATCGAAGCCCGATTGATACCGAGAGTATGAATTCCAACTTTCATATTTGGACGCTGACACCTACAGATGTCTACAAGACTCTAACAACTACTCCTCAAGGTATCAGCGAAGCAGAAGCAAACTTAAGATTAAAACAATTCGGTTATAACGAACTTCCTGAACCCCAAACACGCCCTTTAATTCTCCGTTTTACCGACCAATTAACCCATTTCATGGCCTTGCTGTTGTGGGTAGCGGGAATATTAGCTTTTATTTCCCAAACACCAGAATTAGGTTGGGCAATTTGGGCAGTAATTTGGATTAATGCTATTTTTAGTTTTTGGCAGGAATATCAAGCGGAAAAAGCTTTATCAGCCCTGAAAAAAATCTTACCTTCCCAAGCTAAAGTTTTTCGGGATGGGAAATTATGTATAATTGCTGCCCGTGAGTTAGTTAGCGGCGATGTCATGCAGTTAGAAGAAGGTGATAAAATCTCCGCTGATGCCAGACTAATTGAAAGTCAGTCTCTATATGTAGATGCTTCCGTACTCACAGGGGAATCTTTGCCCGTTCCCCGCATTAGTGAATCTGTCACCGCCGCAAATATCCATGCTTCAGAAGCTAGTAACTTAGTATTTGCAGGTTCTACCGTGTCCGCTGGTCGAGGTTTGGCAGTAGTCTATGCCACAGGCACACATACGGAATTTGGTCAAGTCGCCCATCTTACAGCCAATGTCAAGCGGGAAGCCAGCACTTTAGAAGTGCAGATTTCTAGGGTGGTTCACATCATTACCATCATTGCTTTAAGTATGGGGGTGGTGATATTTTTACTCACTAAGTTGCTAGTAGGAATGCAACTCAAAGAAAGTTTCATTTTTGCCATTGGCATTATTGTGGCATTTGTTCCCGAAGGTTTATTACCTACTGTCAGTCTAGCCTTAGCCATTGGTGTCAAACGCATGGCCGCTAAGAATGCTTTGGTGCGGCGTTTGTCTGCGGTGGAAACTCTGAGTGCAACAACTGTTATTTGCACCGATAAAACTGGGACTTTGACTAAAAATGAAATGACTGTCCGCCAATTATGGATTCCCAATACTCAAATTAACGTGACTGGGGTGGGTTATGAACCCAAGGGAGAAGTAGAAATTATTACGGAAGAGTTAGGAACCGCAGAGGTGCAGAGAAATGAGGGTTTGAGGGATATGTCTCAGGTGCGGTTAATGTTGGCTGGTGCGGCACTTTGTTCTAATGCGCGGTTAAATCATCCCCCTAATTCTCATCAATGGCAAGTCTTGGGTGATCCTACGGAAGGGGCGTTATTGGTGGCTGCTATTAAGGCGGGGTTGAAGTTGGAGGAGTTGCAACACCAAGCACCAAGGGTTAGGGAAATTCCTTTTGATTCCCACCGGCGGATGATGACGGTTTTATTAGCAGGTAGTTTGCAGTTAGATAATGTTGAAAATTGCGAGTATGTGATTTTTACTAAGGGTGCGCCTTTAGATGTGTTGCAGCATTCCCGGTATTTATGGCATCCAGAGGAAAAGCTGGAATTGACGGAAACTCAGCGCGAGGAAGTTGTGGCGGCTAATGATCAAATAGCAAGTCAAGGTTATCGTGTATTAGGGGTGGCGACAAGGCAAGGTGGGGGGGAATTAAATCACCTAGATAATAATTTGTTGGAACAGGATTTGACTTTTCTGGGGTTGGTGGCGATGATTGATCCACCACGTCCAGAAGTTGCGGATGCGATCGCTCTTTGTCATCGTGCCGGCATTCAAGTTACTATGATTACAGGTGATTATGGGTTAACTGCTGCGGCGATCGCTCAACGCATTGGTTTAGCAAATGATAAACCCAGAATTATCACTGGTGAACAATTAGGACACCTTTCTGATACGCAATTACGGCAAATCATCCACAAGCACAAAACCGGGTTAGTATTTGCCAGAGTCATACCAGAACAGAAACTCAGATTAGTTGAAGCCTATAAAACCCTTGGTCATATCGTCGCTGTTACCGGCGATGGTGTTAACGATGCCCCGGCTTTACGGGCTGGAAATATCGGCATAGCCATGGGAATTAGCGGTACAGATGTTGCCCGTGAAGCTGCGGATATTGTGCTGATAGATGATAATTTTGCCACTATCGTCTCTGCAATTGAACAGGGTCGGGCGGTGTATCAAAACATCCGCAAGTTCATGACTTATATTCTCGCCTCCAACATGGCGGAGTTTTTACCTTTCCTAGCAATGGTGTTTCTAAAAATACCGCCAGCATTAGTAATTTTACAAATATTAGCCATTGACTTGGGTACAGATATGCTGCCGGCACTAGCATTAGGGGCAGAAAAACCGGAAACTGGTTCAATGGAGTTACCACCCCGGAAAAAATCCCAAGCACTGTTAGATTTACCTTTATTGCTCCGTGCTTACTGCCTTTTAGGACTGCTGGAAGGTTTAGCAGGGATGGCAGGATTTTTCTTTGTTTGGTGGTCAAATGGTTATAACCTTCCGCAATTACAGGCACTCAGTCCTAGTATTTTATCGCACTCAGCTAATGCGGCGACAATGGCCATTTATCACCAAGCCACGACAATGACTTTAGCGGTAATTGTGGCTTGTCAAGATGGTAACGTTTTTGCTTGTCGTTCGGAACGGTTTTCTATTTTGCGTTTGGGCTTTTTTACTAACCGTTTAATTTGGGCAGGAATTGGGGTGGAATGGTTATTAATTCTCTCAATTATTTATTCTCCTACTTTGCAAAAAATCTTCTCGACAGCAGCTTTAAAACCATCATATTTGTTGATGTTATTGTTTTGTCCACCGTTAATTTTAATAGCTGATGAATTAAGAAAGAAAATTGCGAGAAAAGTAAATTATAATTCAATACAGTTAGTTCAGGCAAAGCCAGATAGAGGTAGTTTATAGCGTTTTTCAAACAATTTGCGCCAAGACTCTATATCGAGTAGATGGTTTAGTTAAAATGGCACTTGACTTAATTAATCCTGAATATCTCAAAAACTAGTTTACAAATTACTGCTACTGTACCTTATAAACCCAGAATCTGCTGTAATTAAATATTGACCTCAAGACTTTGTAAACTATGGCTGAACTACCCAAAACCTTAGAAGATGCGATCGCTCAATCATCGGCAGCGGTAAAATCAGCTTTAGCTGATGGTATCACTCGCATTCAAGTTGATTTATTATTTCCAGAACTCAAATTCATGACAGTGGCAGAACAGTTTGTCCCCCTGTTTACTGAATATGAATCCCGTCTCAAAGTCTTCTTTGCTGATGCTGGCGCGGCTGCTTTAGCCCGTCGTGATTGGAAAGATGCACAATTCAAAATTCAAGATATTGGTACAGGACGGGTTGCATCCTTAGAAAGTAAAATTCAGCCAGAAGATGAAATTTTCCTATTTATCGCCCCCACATCGGTAGAAGTCCCACAATTAGAAAAGCTGTGTGAAATTATAGGCGATCGCCCCGTCATCATGTTAGTACCTCGCCTAGAAGACTCCAGCGTAGTCGGTATCGGTTATACAGCCAGAGAAACCCGTCGTCGCTTCATCAGCACCATCGAATCTTGTTACTATATCCGTCCCGTAGACGATCAATCTGCCCTGTTCCGTTGCTATCCTGGATTATGGGAAGTATGGCTAGAAACACAAGGTGAATATCAACAAGTTGCCGAACTGCCTAAAAAACCCTCCGGTGACGAATTAGACGCAATTCTCATGGGGGGACAAACCCAAAACACCAGCGACACCACACCCACCAAAAAACCCAGTGTGTTTAAGAGTTTACAACGATTTATCAAAGCTTTAAGCAATTAGGGTAATAACATCACTCGATTTTGGATTTACGATTTTTTCGTCTAAAATCTAAAATTCCCGGTGATGGGTACAACGGTTATTACCAATTACCCATTACCAATTACCCATTACCAATTATCAATTCCCCCATTATCCAATTTAAAGATGAAATTAATTTGTTCTCAAGGTGATCTCAGTAGCAACCTGTCCCTAGTCAGTCGTGCAGTCCCATCCAGACCCACTCACCCAGTCCTGGCTAACATCTTATTACAAGCAGATGCCAAAACCAATCAAGTTAGTTTAACCGCCTTTGATCTCAGTTTAGGTATCCGTACCAGTTTTACAGCCGAAGTATTAGAAGGTGGAGAAATTGCCCTCCCTGCCAAACTCCTGGTAGACATCACCTCACGCCTACCAGAAGGGGAAATTACCCTTGATAGTCAATTAGGAGATATAGGCGGAGAAGGTATAATTGTTACTCTCAAACCCAGAAGCGGCAAGTATCAAGTTCGGGCTATGGGTGCAGAAGAATTTCCCGAATTACCAATTGTGGAAAATGCCGAAGCAATTCACCTCACAACTGCGGCACTAATTGAAGGCTTAAAAGGTTCTTTATTTGCCACAAGTTCCGATGAAACCAAGCAAGTTCTCACCGGTGTACATTTAACCCTCAAACAAGACACCTTAGAATTTGCCGCCACCGACGGACACCGTTTAGCAGTGTTAGAAACCACAAATGAACGTCCTGTAGAGGGTAGCGAACAAGTAGAAGTAACAGTACCTGCCAAAGCATTACGAGAACTACAACGGATGCTAGGGCAACACGCCAATTCAGAACAAACCGTAGCCGTATATTTAGATCAAGGACAAGTAGTATTTGCTTGGCAAAATCAACGATTAACCAGCCGCACCTTAGAAGGACAATATCCCGCCTATCGGCAATTAATTCCTCGCCAATTTGAACGCCAAGTTACATTAGAAAGAAAGCAATTTATCAGCACCTTAGAACGAATTGCAGTGTTAGCAGATCAAAAGAATAATATTGTTAAACTCAGCATTGATAACGAAAATCAAGAAATAACCCTATCTTGTGAAGCCCAAGATGTTGGTAGTGGCACAGAATCAATGCCAGCCCAAATATCTGGAGAAAATATAGACATTGCTTTTAACGTCAAATATCTCATGGAAGGGTTAAAAGAATTACCATCTTCAGAAATTCAAATGCACTTAAATCAGAGTTTAACCCCAGTTATTTTTACTCCCTTGGGTGGTTTAAAAATGACCTATTTAGCTATGCCTGTACAGTTGAGAAATTAGTTTATTCATCCTAAATTTTTCATAGCACAAGATCCCCGATTTCTTGAAGAAATCGGGGATATAACCCCTTCAATTTTCATTGACTTGTATTCAGATTCGAGACTATTCTTATCTCCTCCTAATTCTTCCTCCTGACTCCTAGCCCTCACGAAAAGACTTTTTCAGCAACCCCTAATTAATAAAATAGGGATAAAGCGCAACGCTAAACCCCTGATTTTCCATGTTTCCTAGAACCACTTCTTGATCAAAAAGTCTTATTTCAAAATAGCATCATGCTGAGAAAGCAACTTCTCAACTTTTGCTTCTTCAATGCGGGAAGTAATCCTTTTTGTTTCATATAAATCTCTGGTAGTTTTTGCCAAAGTAAAAGTAGAACCAACAGAAAAAGCTAGACCCATACCCATAAATCCTTTTATCCAATTATCTACAGGTAAATTGACAATCCCAAAGGTAGTTATAGAAATAGATAAGATAAAAGATGCCCATGTTTGAAAAATCCACGCAGCACTATCTTTTTGTTGATTATATGTTTGCATATTTTTCACTTTTTAATTTACTTCCTACTAACACCATTCTATGTATTAGTAAAAAAATGTCAGGAGTAACTTACCAGTTCCGTAACTGTACTCACTGAAAATCAGGAAAAGAACAGAAAATACAGAAGTTATGGGTACAAAATTTGTACCAGTTTTGCAAGTGGCACACAAAAAATCTGTTGTAGGGTGCGTCAGACTGCAGACAAATCAATCATAATTTGCATAAAAATGATCATAAGTAAAAGCACTGGTGTGAACCAATGCTTGTATGTGTAATAAATACAAATTTTTAAGTAGGTTGGGTGATATTCCCGACTTCTTCTTTGATGATGTTAATAAATTAAGTAGTCGTGCAAAATAAATTTTATATTTTGGAGAGGGAACAGGGAACAGGGAACAGGGAACAGATAAGGAATACAGAGATTTTTCTTTTTTCCAAAAATGTTAAATTAATTTTGCTCAGGTACTTATCAACAATATTCAGAAGTCGGGGATTTGATTTTTATGAAAAACTGGATTT
>NZ_PGEM01000211.1 GCF_002934005.1 Cuspidothrix issatschenkoi CHARLIE-1
CGCCCCCTTTTTTCCCCTCAACAGATGTTAGCCTTTTTAACTCAAGCCCTACAGAGGAAATATCAAATCGTTGAAAGCATTTATATTCCATCCGGTTAGCGTCAAGAAATTATTAACCAGCTAATCATAAGTAATTATTATCTATACTATGTCTGCTGATTAAGTATTGGGAATCAAAAAGTATTCTATACTGCACAGTATTTGGCGATCTCCCTTCAGGAAAAAACTTTTTGGTTTACTGCTTTACCCTGTTTGGGTTGGGCAATTTCCACCCAATACGCATAGCGATCGCCTATTCGCAATTCTCCCTGTAAAGCTTCGCGAATCGGTGTTTTTGCTAATCTGGCTGTGTTAATTGCACTTTGGTTAGGATATTGATACACAATTTGAGCATCATTATAATCTTGATACACATCTAAACCATAAATCACTCGTAAAGATTCTTCTAATCGTGGTATTGTGATGCCATTGACTGCATCAAACATGGTCATGCGTTCGGTACGAATTGTACTACGGTCTTTGGTAAATGTGACTTTACCGGGAGGTAATACGGAGGCTTGGAAGGTGAATCTTTGCGCTGCTGTATCACTTTTACTAACAAATAATTTTTCTCCTTGCCTGGGTCTGAGGGTAGGATGGGCTTGAATCCATGTAGTTACCTCCTCTGTTGTCTCTCCAGGTAAGGCTGTAGCGGCAGAATCTAATAGTATTTCTGCTGAAATTAAAGGTATAAAATACAAAGGTAAAATCAATAGGGAAGCCAGGGGGCAGGAGGCGGTGGTTCTAGGTCTCTCACCAACCGGAGGCAGGAGTCCGTTTTGGACACGGGGATTTATACTGGATTGTTTCAATAACTTCAGTAAAGATTGTTTGCTCATTTTTTTAGTTATACATCGCTACTTTAATGACTTGACGTGCCTTCATATCCATGAATACCTGTTCTAGTTCATGTAAAGGTCGCTGTTCACTAATGAGTAAGTCAAAAGGAATTGTACCACTAGCGATGAGTGATAAAGCTGCTTTTACATATTTTGGTGTATTATGAAATACACCTTTAAGAGTAAGTTCACTATAATGCAGTTGTTCGGTGTTGACGGTAATTGTGGTATCTTTTGGACAACCACCAAATAAATTGATAGTTGCACCAGGACGACCGCAAGCGATCGCTGTTTCCCAAACGCTCGGTACACCTGTAGCTTCTATAACTATATCTGCCCCCCAACCATCGGTTAATTCTTTAACTGTGTGAGGAATATCTGCAACTTGATGATAGTTAAAAGTCTTTGCTGCACCTAACTTTTCCCCAATTTCTAGCCGTTGGTTATTCCCACCCCAGAGGATAACTTCAGTATTTTTACTTAATACTGCGACAAACATTAAACCAATTGCCCCATCACCTAAAACCACTACTCGATCTTGGGGTTTGACACCAGCACGGGCGACACCATGCAAGACACAGGCCAGGGGTTCAGTCATGGCGGCTAAAGCAAATGGCAGGTGATCGGGAACGGGTAACAAATTATGCTGGACAATGGGCGCGGGAATTTTCATGTATTCCGCAAATGTGCCATTATTCCAAGTTAAATGGGGACATAAAGAATATTCTTGGCGTTGACAAAAGAAACATTTCATGCATGGGGCAGAATTATTGGCTACGACGCGATCGCCTACCCGCCAATTAGTCACCCCGTTACCGACAGCTACAATTCGTCCCGCACCTTCATGACCAAACAGTGTGGGTGGTGTCAACATTTTCGCATGGCCACCACGTCGCCACACTTTCAAATCTGTGCCACAAGTGGTGGCCGCTTCCACCTGAATCACCACTTCACCAGCTTGAGGAGTGGGATCGGTAACTTGTTCTAGGCGTAAATCCTCTTGTCCGTAGAGTAATGCTGCTAACAAAGCGTTTCACCCATAAAAAAGAAATAGGGGCGCAGTGTTTGCACCCAGGAGTAAGGTTTACATCAATACCATATTAAATGGCAGCAGAATATATTTTGTATTTAAAATTAGCAAATCATCATTGAACAATCTAAGAACTTAAAGCGGTTTGAGGTAAAACTTCTTGATTACGGGGTTCTAAGTTGGATTTAGATACACCATTTACAGTTAATACGGGTACTTCCTGTCTACAGGAAAGACAAAACCAATAAACTTCATGATGGCGGACATGACGCAGAATCGAACCACCGCAGCATGGGCAGGTGTTAACTATGATACTCATACCAATGTCCTCCTTTTAAAAAATTAAACACGAGTAATGTCAGAATTAATCTAGGCACTACCCTTAAACAATTCCAAATTCTAGATTTATACTTGATTTGATGGCGATCATTTTTTGTAGTCTTTTATTCACAATTCGCACTTCTCCATCATGGAGAAATTCATGAGGAAAAAACTATCAATAAATGCTAAATTAACCTGATTTTCAGATATTTCTCCAACCTGCTTTTCTGTTAAAACAATGAAAAACTGTGGGATCATTACTAAACTATAAACCAGTATAGACGCTGTTCATCTATCTTAGGGATCATAACTATATATTTTTTATGAGATAATTACTTTACCTTTATTTTACCTTCATTTTGATAATTAAATCATGAAAATTGCTACTTGGAACGTTAATTCTGTTCGTACACGCTTAGAACAGGTTATCAATTGGTTAAGAGAAAATCCTGTAGATGTTTTGTGTTTACAAGAAACTAAAGTCATAGATCAGGACTTTCCCAGTATCGCGTTTAAAGAATTAGGTTATTATCCGTATATTTCCGGGCAAAAATCTTATAATGGCGTGGCTTTAATTAGTCGTCAACCTTTGACAGATGTAATTATGGGTTTTAGTTCCATTTTACCAGAATTATCTTCAGTATGGGATGAACAAAAACGAGTAATTTCCGGTATACTTGAAGGAGTTAGAATTATTAATCTTTATGTTCCTAATGGTTCATCTATTGGTAGTGAAAAGTATGAATATAAGTTAGCTTGGTTAAAAATACTCAGAGAGTATTTACAGGTATTACTATTATCAAATCCTGCTATTTCTATGTGTGGTGATTTTAATATTGCCTTAGAAGATATAGATATTAATGATAAGGTAAAAATAGATAATCACATCATGGCATCAGAATTAGAACGTCAAGCTTTACGGGATGTTCTGAGTTTAGGTTTTGCAGATGCTTTTCGGAAATTTAACACGGAAGGGGAAAATTATAGTTGGTGGGATTATCGAACTGCTGCTTTTAAGCGTAATTTAGGCTGGCGTATAGATCATCACTATCTTACACCAACTTTATACGAACGCGCTCAAAGTTGCATCATTGATGTTGCACCCCGGAAATTAGTACAACCAAGTGATCATACACCAGTCATTGTAGAATTTAATCATAGTTGATATGTAGGGTTTGCTGAAAAAGTTGTCTGTGAGGAGAGGGAACAGGGAACTCTTAACTGGGAACAGTTTCAAGAGTTGGATGGGAGCTATTTTCCTTTGGCATCAAACTATCAAACTTAAATG
>NZ_PGEM01000212.1 GCF_002934005.1 Cuspidothrix issatschenkoi CHARLIE-1
TAAGGGAATTTACCTTTTTGGTAGAGGATTTAAAACCGTCATTGTGAGTATCCATCAATTACCCAGTACACCCGAAACCCTGTTTTTGCGGATATTAGGGAGGGGAAAAGTACAAAGACAAGCAGTGGAAGAATTAGAAACACTGACAAATAACAATCCATTTCTGGCAGATGTCATAGAATTAGTACATAACCTAATTGCTGTGTTATCGGCACGTCAGCGTCAAGAACAAGATATTGATCAGGATGATCAGGAGTTAATTATGAAATTATCCCAAATGTATCAACAACAATTAGAAGAACTGAGAAAACAAGGACTCCAAGAAGGAAGACAAGAAGGAAGACAAGAAGGACTCCAGGAAGGACAACAGAAAGGACTTAAAACTGGCGTAGAAAGAGAAAGACGCGCTATAATTGAGAGTATTTTGCAAGTGCGTTTTGGTGAAGTTGATGCCGAATTGACAAGAATTATTAACCCCCTGATGGCCATGAGTAGAGAAGAATTTACCCCTTTACTTCTACAATCATCTCGTGAAGAGTTATTAGCCAGATTTTCGGCACAATAAGCTGGTAAATATTCAGCCATGACACTTGTTTCCAGATCCCCGACTTCTTTGATTAATTGTATTCAGAAAAGATAAATCTATCTTAGAAGTCGGGGATCTTATGTTTCACAGATCCCCGACTTCTTTGATTAAATTGTATTCAGAAAAGATAAATCTATCTTAGAAGTCGGGGATCTTATGTTTCCAGATCCCGGACTTCTTTGATTAAATTGTATTCAGAAAAGATAAATCTATCTTAGAAGTCGGGGATCTCATCACCCTTACTGAAGAATAACTTATCAGTATTGTAGGGTGTGTTAGGATGAAATCCGTAACGCTATCGCTAACATACCCTACCTAAATCAATATTAAGCGCACCCCAATCAATTCCCCAGTCGGTTTTAACCGACTTGAGCTTTGAGACAGGGAATTTATTCCCTGGCTGTCTAAATCTAAATCAAACTTTTAAAAGCTTACATCTTTGCGTGAAGCACCAAAAAAAGGGTATTATGAGAAATATTATATAAAAAATGGATTAAGGTACGAAACCCAGAACGTCGGGTTACGCTGTCG
>NZ_PGEM01000213.1 GCF_002934005.1 Cuspidothrix issatschenkoi CHARLIE-1
CTAAAACTGGCGTTGTTGACTCTATCAGTATGCCCTTTGAGTTGATTTTTTTCGTGAATATTAGCCAGAATTGTTTGTAATGCTAACTGGGGACTAGCAGCAGGATAGTTTTCTAGGGGGCGACCATCTTTAACCAACTTTTGCAGTTCCTGTCCTGCGCCCATAGCTGCTAATAATGGTTCTATTTCATATTTCTCAAATTGTTGCCAAGCTGTAATTCCCTCTCGTTCTAGCCTTGAACCTGTTTGGGCTTCGTAACTGAGGCGAGATGCTTGGGTAGCCAATACAGCGGCAATTCCACCTAAAACAACGGAGATAAATAGGACTCCTGAACCAATGCGAATTCTTTGTGTGGCTTTTTTGTTAGCCGTAGTTAAAACTTTCTTTGCTTCCTCTGCTTGTTTTAATTCTGCTTCAGTTTGCTGGCGCTGCTTTTTTTCTCTTTCCAGTTCTCTTTCTAGTGCTTGTTGTAACTCTTTTTCAGCTAATTTTCTTTGTTGTCTTTCTCCTTCCAGTTCTGCTATCACTGCTTGTAACTTGGGTTCTTGTTGTTGGCGAATAAACAAAGCCAGATAATCATGAACTAATTGATAACGTTCACAGGGATTTTCTGGTAACAACACCACTAAACCAGATTTGACAAATATCTCTAATACTAAATCTAATTTTTTCTCAGATTCGGTGTTATCTCGTTCTAATAATGATTTTAAATCTGCTTCTAATTCTACCTTAGTTTTTAGCGGTCTTGTTCCTTGTTCGTCTGTGAGAAAATAAAGTAATAATTCCGCAAGTTCTTGATTTTCCTGACCGCAATCATTAACTATTTCCCCTAAGTAACGTTTAACCAATTCTTGTTTGTTACCGATTTGCTGATATGCTGCTAGGGTTGTGATATTTTCTGTTTCTAATTGCGCCCCCACAATTTGTAATTCAATGGGACGAACTGAACCTACTTCTCCCGCTAAATCTTCTACCAGTCGGTTAATTAAAACAGGTTCTAACTGAAAAGTTGTTTTTTCTGTTAATCTATCAATCGTTAATTTAGCATTTTCTGGTGTTAAATTTCCTAATTTATACAACACATTTTTACTCAAAATACCATCACCAATAATATTCATATCGGGGATTTCATCACATTCTAATAAAAGATGTAAATAATCTACCCGCAAAGATAAAATTACTCGCAAATAGCCAATATTTTTATGATTTAGACATTTCCCTAAAAACTTAAAAAATTCTGTTCTGGCTTTATCGTCAGGACACACAAAGAAAAATTCTTCAAATTGGTCAAAAATTAACACTGTTCTCAGATTTTTCTGTTCAATTTCTACCAGTTTTAAAATAAACTCTTCCTGAGTATCTAATTTTAATTCTGCTGGTTTGAACTTCGCTGGTAATACATCTAATAGTTGTTTTGCTAATTCTGTAAACCAACTATTATAAACTCTAATTGTCACAGGTAAATTATCTTTAAACCCGATAGCTTTATTTTCCAATGCAGGAATTAACCCAGCATTAACTAGAGAACTTTTACCAACTCCCGACTGTCCATGAATAACAATGATTTTTTTATCATTTCTGCCAATTCTTGCTAGTAATTCATCTACATCTATTTTCCGTCCAGATGCCTCAATTTCAGGAGAAATATTTTCTTTTTTAATGGTTTGATTTGTTTGTAGAGATGTTCCATGGAACGTCTCTACATTGACATTTGTTGTTTTTGCTGGTTTTAACCAACCTGCACCAATAAACGCCCGCAAACCAAATTGTTGTTCAATAGAACGACTTTCTAATTTGATGTTAAAAGCTTCTAGATATTCTGTTTTTTGAAACAATAGTTTTTGTAAAAGATTGAGAATTTTAACATACAGCTTTGGTTGATTATTGATAACCCCCATATCTTTAGCCAATTTTAAATTACTAACTGCTTGTTCATGTTGTTGTAATTTTTCTTGAGCTTGTGCTAAAATTAATAATAGGCTTTGACGATAATAACTTAGTAGGGGTAATTCATGAATTACCCCTACCCCTTGATTAGCAATTTTGTCTGTTTCTGGAAAATTTGATTGTTCAAAATTAGCTGTTGCTAAAAATAGATAATCTTCCGCTATTTTCAAGATATTATTTTCAGCCTGATGTATTTCTAAAGCTTGTTGAGATAATGTTTTTAATTGTTCCCATGCTTGTAAATCTTGGAGAATTAACCCAAATCTTGATAAAGAATTAGCAATTAAATCCAGACGTTGAGCATTTTTAAACTTTTCTAATGTTTGTTGTAAATAATTTCCAACTTCTCCCCCTTCCCTGCTAGGAAAGGGGGCTAGGGGGTTAGGTCTGAATTTTTCATAATTGCAAATTGTCAGATTATAAAGTATTTTCCCTTGAATTTCTAAATTATCGGTTGTTTGCCAAAAATCCCAACTTTGTTGATAGTAATTAATGGCTGTATCTAATCGTTTCTTGTTATATTCAATAAAGCCTTTTAAAAAATTACAATTAGCTTGAAAATCTGGTTCTAAATCTTGTCCATATTTTTGTAAGTCTTGGAATGCTAATTCAATTTCTTGTAAATCTACATTCAAATCATTATTTAATATTTTATCTATTATTGATGTGAGTAAATTAATTAATTCATCAAAAGAAAGAGGAAAATTGATAGTAATTCCCCAACTTTCTAAATCAGGTGCAGATTCCATGATTTGTTGATATATTGCATCATTAATCCATAGCACTACCGGATACTGACAATTATTTCTAAATTCTTCCCTGACTTGATTAGCTGAACTAAACATTTTTGATAAATTCGGTAAAGACTCCCAACCGATAATCATTAATGCTTGAATATTCTGATCAAATTCTTCTTGAATAGCATTATATAATGTTCTTTCTGATTTTTGTAGCCGTAAAATTTGAATTTCAATCTCACAGATTTTCTGTAATTCTTGAATAAGTTGACTTTGTAAATTGAGATAATTGCATTTAGCCAAAATCAGCTTAAATTCTCCCTGAGATGCTTCTAAAGACCATGCTAAATCTTCTAGTTGTTGTAAGTTTGTCATATTTGGTAATTGATGATAAACAATATCCCCGACTTCTAAATTTTAATCTTGATAAATAATAACATTGATCGAAGGCAATAATTCAGGTGAGATGATAAGATCCCCGACTTCTTTGATTTATTGTGTCCATAAATTATAAATTGATCTCAGAAGTCGGGGATCTAAAATCCTGTTAATCCTTAAATCGGTGGATATCCTGATTCAGACAGCTTTTTCGATTCTGCTAAAATTGGGTTAACATCAAACCATAATTCGCCTTGATCTCGATATTCAAAGACAAATCTACTACGGATTAATTTCTGATATCCTAAATCATCACTAACTTCTTTAGTTTCTTTCACATGACGTAATAATTGCCATTCTTCAGCAGAAATAGCTAAAGACATTTCATTGCGTCGTTCACGAATAATCTGCTCTAAAGTGTTACCCTGGAGAGGAAATTTTTTATCTTTCGTTTTCATAATCCAGGTATTTAATAACTTTAAAATATCGCGCACATGACCACCGCTAACCTGACACAATCGGTCTAAACTTTCTGGAATATCAAAAATGTCGGTAATTTTATTTAAGCGGTCTTCTGGGGTTAAATTAGGAAAAGCCCTGGCTAAAATCATCTGTCGCATTAGCGCCAATCCCTGTTGATGGATGCTACCATCTGAATATTTAACAGGAACCATTGGTAATATTTTTGGTTCTTCTGGAAATCGTTGGGTTAATGTTCCATATTCATTAGAAAATCTCAAAGCCAAAGGCATGGTATAAATGACATGACAATTCAGTTTAGTCAGATATTCACCTTGGTCTACAAATAGATATTCCTGTTGTGTTCGACCCCAGGGTTTAATGCTATTATCTATGCGGTCTAGGTTATCAACTATGACAACTAAACCATTTTTACCTTGTTGTTTAAGTTTAGAAATAGCAGGTTCTAAAAGTTCTTGATTAATTACTTGTAGTAATTCGGTTTTTTGTGGTCCTAAATATTGATTTATTTTGGTTCTTAATGTAGAATCACTTTTCATTTTTGTGGTGATTTCCCCAATACCCAAAGACAAAGATAATTTTTCTCCGTCAGCAGTATAACCAATATCTTGACCAGCAAATTTACCTTTAAAACCTGTAACTTCAGAGTTTAAAATATTCCATGCACCTTGAAGTAATTCCTGAAATTTTCTCGGTTCTTCGAGGACAATTTTCTCAAGACTTTTACTAATGCGACTAGCAATGGCTAAAAATACATCAGCAATATCTACATCTGTAATTTCTAAATCTTCGCTAGATTCAAAATAAATAACATGAAAATCTGCTGCTTCTAATTCTACCTGCAACCGCAATAATTCTGTGGATTTACCGCAACCTATATGTCCAGTAAATAGGTTACAGGTAGGCTGATCTGGATTCCAAAATGTAATACTCTCTTTTAGAGTGCTGATGATATCCTCACCACGCACTTGAGAAAAGTCAATATAACATTTTTGGTCTTCCACATTCTGAGCTTTCAGAGTCCATGCAGGGTTGGTGGCTCTATTAAAATCCTGAATATCCATTTTATCAGTAGTATGATTGTCTTAGTAGTGGTTAAGTATCCCTACTGACAATATTACTTGTTTCTCAGTAATTAGTAAAGGGTTTTAAACCTAATTTTCTGGCGAAAATGGGGATTAAAAGGGTAAAAACTGTAATAAGACTGAACCTAAACTCCCCACAAAATCCATAAAGCTGGGTTTACCTGCATTAACTGTTTCAGTGTAGGGTGTTTTTAATTCTGTAATAAAAGCTTTTGCTGTTTGCAGTCCTTGAGTATTTTTTTCTTTTGCAAATAATTCTGCTGCCTTTTGGGCATCTTGTAGGGCGTTTTGTCTGTCTAAACTTTGATAACTAGCGATACCACGGGCTAAATATGCACCGGCATAGTCTGGTTTAAGAGCGATCGCTTGGCTAAAATAATCAATAGCTGGTTTAAGATTCCCCTTTTGTGCGGCTGCTACACCCCAGGCATAAAAATCTTCCGATTTAGCAATCTGTGAAGGTATTCCTACCGCACCTTGAAAATTTGTCCCCGTAATATTTGCACCTTTTAATTCAGCATTCATTAAAAAGGTATCTCGTAAATCAGCACTAGTTAAGTTTGCACCACTGAGTTTAGCTTCACTTAAATTCACACCAAATAGACTTGCACCACTCAAATTAGCACCCCGCAAATCAGCACCAGCCAAATTTGCCCCAGCTAAATCAGCCATCACTAATCCGGCATTAGTTAGTACACACTTAGGACATTGTTTTTTTGCTAATAACTGTCTAATATCTTCATAACTCCCAGCTTGGACGGTACTTGATAAGCTGAGTGTGACTAGAAATACAGATGTAGCTAGAATTCTACTGTTCATAATTTTTGTATGATTGGTAATTGGTAATTG
>NZ_PGEM01000214.1 GCF_002934005.1 Cuspidothrix issatschenkoi CHARLIE-1
TAAGGGTGCGGAATGTGGGTTCTAAAGAACCTGCTGTGATTGCTTCTTCCTGTTGCTGGAGACTATGAGCGATCGCTTTTACTGCTTCATCATAACCATTACCATACTTAGCACTAATGGGCAATACTGGTATTCCCAGATGCTTGGCTATTTTATCAGGCTCAACTTTTACCCCAAATTTTGGGGCTTCATCTGCCATATTCAGTAATAATACTGCGGGAAGATGTAAATGTTTTATCTGTAAAGCTAGACTAATTTGGCGGTCAATTTGAGTAGCATTGAGAATTATTATTATTAAATGTACTGGTGTACTTTCCAGAAACCGCCGCACCACAGCCTCATCTTCCGAAAAACCCCGTAAATCGTAAATTCCCGGCAAATCTACTACCTCGGCTTCTTCCTCACCAAGTTTGATTTTTGCCATCATCAAATCTACTGTCATCCCTGGCCAGTTGCCGATACTAGCATTAGCGCCTGTAAAACGGTTAAAAAATGTGGATTTGCCAGTGTTTGGCATTCCTAAAACCGCAATCTGTTTGATAGTCATGCTTTTACACTCACATTTGTAACTTCTATTTCTCTAGCTTCCCGACAACGTAGCATCACTTCTGTTGTGCCAATGCGAACATGAAGTGGTCCAGAAAGCCATCCCCGACGTAGCATCACAACTTGTCTACCGGTGCGGAAACCCATTGCTAGAAGGCGTTGGTGTAATCCAGGTTCACTATGCAATTGGGAAATTGTGGCAATTTGACCAGGCTGTAACAAGCCGAGATGATTTTTTACCATTATTTAGAAATAATTCTCAGTTGTATTGAGAGTAATTATCAATATAATCTCATGTTTTTACAAAAATATTAAAATTATCTCAAAAGATTTATTCTGTACTGTTATATTTTAGGTTAGTTTTGATATGGGTATCTTTGCAGTTAATACCTTTGCATAGAACAAGTATAAAACGACCGATTGTCAAACCTTAAACGACCGATTGTCAAACATTTCAAAGCTTAAAACTTTTGGAAGTAATATAATGTAAACAAATATTAATGTGTATCCTGAATAGGTATTTAGCCCTTTTGCGTAACTCCCTTAAAGAGTATGGAAATTTTATCTAATACCGTCGCGTTATCACGGTTGCAATTTGCATTTACGGCGATTTTCCACATGATTTGGCCTGTTCTGACTACAGGTATGTCTATCTACTTAATTGTCGTCGAAGGACTCTGGTTAAAAACCAAAAACCCTACTTATTATCATCATGCTCGTTTTTGGTCAAAACTGTATTTACTAAACTTTGGAATTGGTGTTGCATCAGGTTTACCAATGGGTTTTCAGTTTGGGACTAACTGGGCCCCACTATCAGAAGCGGTAGGAGATTTCTTAGGTAGTATTCTGGGATTTGAAGGCTCAATGGCATTTATGTTAGAGGCTTCTTTTTTAGGAATTATGATGTTTGGTTGGGAGCGAGTTCCTCCCGTAATTCACTATTTAGCGACTATTCTTGTGGCTTTTGGTGCGAATCTTTCCACATTCTGGATTTTAGTTGCTAATTCATGGTTTCAAACTCCTAGTGGTGGACAAATGGTGAATGGTAAGTTTATTGTTGATGACTATTTTCAAGCAATTTTAAATCCTTTCATGGTGAATAGTGTTCTCCATATGTTCTTGGCAACGTTGGAGACTTCTTTATTTGTCATTGGGGGAATTAGTGCTTGGTATATTCTCAATAATCGCTATCAAGAATTTTTTAGCAAATCATTTAAAATAGTTTTAGCAATATCTATTTTTGTCGCTCCTGTACAAGTATTAATTGGTCATGCTAGTGGTGATCAAGTTTATCACTATCAACCAACTAAATTAGCAGCAATAGAAGCCCAATGGGAAACAATTCCCGCTGGAGAATCTGCAAATTGGAGTATATTAGCATCTCCTAATGGCAAAGCGGAAAAAAATGATTGGGAAATTTCTATTCCTAATGGTTTAAGTTACATTTTAGAACTCAAACCTAAACTTTCTGATCCTGTTTTGGGACTCAAAGAATGGAAACCAGAAAACCGTCCACCAATGATTCCTTTAATTTTCTATTCTTTCCGAATCATGGCGGGAATCGGATTTTTCTTAGTCGGATTAATGCTGTGGAGTATCCTTCAATGGCTTAGAGGTAAACTGAATGCCAATAATATCAATCAGCAAAAATGGTTGTTACGGGCTTGGATTTTAGCTGCACCTTTAGGCTATCTAGCAATTGAATCAGGCTGGATTGTGCGCTGTGTAGGAAGACAACCTTGGACAGTATATGGGCAAATTCGTACTACTGATGCAGCTTCTCATTTAGAACCAAGTGAAGTGTTATTTTCACTCTCAGTTATTGCCCTTCTTTACAGCGTTTTGTTTGTCTCAGCCATGTTTTTTGGTAGCCGCATTATTCGCAAAGGACCAGATTTAACTTTACCAATACCTGGAGGTGAGATCAAAACAGTAATTGCTACTGAATCTGTGAGTCATATTCCCGATAGTCGTCCTCTGGAAACGCCACAATAGGAACAATTCTATGGAAGCTTTATTGCGCTTTTTACCACAAGTTTGGTTTGTAATTCTAGGGCTTTTTCTGTTCCTATATGTGCTTTTAGATGGCTTTGATTTAGGCGTTGGTATCCTCTCTTTGACTTCTTCTGATGAAAAACGCCGTAGCCTATTAATGACCAGTTTAGGTAATGTTTGGGATGCTAATGAAACTTGGTTAGTTTTAATGGCTGGGGCATTATTTGGGGCTTTTCCTTTGGCTTATGGGACAATTCTCACTGCCCTTTATTTACCTTTGATGGTAATGGTTGTAGGGTTAATTCTGCGGGCTGTTGCCTTTGAATTTCGGGAACATTCTGATAATAAAAGTTTCTGGAATTTTGCCTTTGGAATTGGCAGTTTCATTGCTTCCTTATTTCAAGGATTTGCCTTGGGTGGTGTATTAGCAGGAATCAAAGTTGATGCTGCTGGGCATTTTATTGGTGGAATATGGGATTGGTTAAGTTGGCAATCATTATTAACAGCCTTGACACTTGTACAAGGTTATGTATTGATTGGTTCAACTTACCTAATTCTCAAAACAGAAGGGAAATTACAGGAAACTCATTTTAAAACTGCTAAATTAGCAGCTTGGACAACTTTAATTGGCGCAATTTTAATTACTATTACTACGCCAATTGTTTATGAAAATGCTAGAGCTAGGCTATTTCATCAACCAGAGGTTTATATTTTTGCCCTGATTCCTTTATTGGGTATGCTGTTGATTTGGTTGCTACTCAAAAGCTTAGATAAAAAAGAAGAAATTGCTTCATTTGTTTACACAGCATTAATATTTCTGCTGACATTTATAGGTTTGGGATTTATTGCCTTTCCTTTCATTATTCCCCCATCTATTACCATTTATCAAGCTGCTTCTTCTGCCACTTCAATGGTCTTTATGATTACGTTCATTGGGTTTTTGATTCCCATTATGTTGTTTTACAACATCTACAACTACTTTGTCTTTCGGGGTAAGGTAGTCATGAGTGAAGAGGGGGATTGACATTTTCAGAGAGAAAACCACACTCGTTGCTGCGGACAGAATTAAATTAATTTAATTCTCGCTACTTTTTGGGTAAATCTTAATTTATGCTTAATAAAGATAACTCTGTTGAGTTGCAATTTTGATTTAACACAACTTTTAATTGTTTGTAATGTCTTATTCCGCCGAAGTTTCTAGCAACCCAAACATTTGGGCAACTACCACTGATTTAACCACTCTCCGTCAAAAGTTACTAGATTTATTTTGCCGACTTGCGTATCAAGAAGGTGATTTTGTTCTTTCCTCTGGACAACAGAGTTCTTACTATATTAATTGTTGTGGCTCGCAATTATAAATGCTCCGGCTTGCAAACAAGACATTTTCCGGCTCACATTATTTGCAACTGAAATGTTGGTTCGGCTCAAATTATCTGCAATTAGGCTCAGATTATTTGCAACCAGTTTGCAATCATTACTCTCCGGTTCACATTATTTGCAAATAAGCTAGAAGTTATTAGCTGCAATAATTAGGGACAATGCGCTCCAACAGGTGCATTTTGCCAATCCAAAATTTCTGTTGCGAGTTTTAGTTGATCATTTGATAGAACTGGGGAGGTGAGATGTCCATTTTACCGTCAATTCTCTTTTAAGACTCGCAACGGAAAGAATATTCTGTGGCCAGTTTTCTGTTACGAGTTCAGTTGCAGTTAATGTGAGTCGAGATTTATGATTGCAAGCCCATTTGCATTTAATTTGAGTCTAGTTGCAATTAATATGAGCCGGAACACAATCTTAATTGCAATTAATGTGAGCCAGAAATTTTCTTGTTTGCGAGCCGGAGGGTTTATGATTGTAAGCCGCAACAGCTATGCCCCTATAATTTCCCCCCTGCGGGAAATAAAAAGGATTCAGGGGTTGTTTGCATAGGGGCATCCAGGAGTTTTGGGAGTATAGAAAATAGTACAAAATAATGACAGAAATTCAAGTCATGGGAATTAATCACGGTGTTTTTATTTAGAATTTCGCCTTGGCGTAAATTCGTCAATTAACAAATCTATATTTTCACCTTGTTGCCATTTCACCCAGACAGCCATAAGAAAATCTACCAATTCACTTTTATCAACCTCAATGCCACGTCTTTTTAGCTTTAGTAATTCTTCTTCTACATCTAAATCTGTGGTACGTTGTACGTAGTAAGTGCGCCCAATCCAACCATTGTCAGACCGTTTACCAGTTGCAGGTCTACCGCGTTTGTTCTTTTCTGGTTGTTGTATTGGTAGTGGTTCTGGTTGCTCTTTATCCTCCTTGGCGGATGGCACAGTAGATTGTTCAATTGTTGGCTGTGTTTCTTCCCGATTTTCAAATATTTTTTTAAAGGGGCTAGGTTTGTTCATCCCAGTATCTCCTTACCTATCTTTTGGTACTCTCCCCAGGCAATTTTACTGCTGCGGTCTTTAACTTGATAAACTGGTTTTCCTTCCAATGCGGCTTTTTCGTAGGCAGCAAATCTTCTAATCCCCTGCTTAAATAAGGGTATACCTTCTGCCTCTAATGCTTCCCGCGCTTGTTGTCCAGTTTGTCGGGGTGCTGGAGGAATGATTGTAAGTAATACGCGAAAGCGATCGCTTCCCAATGATTTTAGAGTGCTAACAGTTTGCAACAGGGCATCCATCGCTAAGGCATCAGGGGTGGTGGGCAAAATTAATAAATTGCACCCATCTGCTAGTGCTTCTAAATCTTCCTGGCTAGGTCGGGCTGCTGTGTCGATCACCACATGATCATAGTTACGGCTGTGCATGGAAGCCGATAATAAATCCACCACTTTAAATGGTAGAGTTCCCCGTTTTGCCCAACTGGTAGCACTGTGGTTGGGATCGCCATCAACTAACAGGGTACTGCCTTTTTGTGAAAGATAACAAGCAATATGGATGGCACTGTTTGTCTTAGCAACGCCACCCTTGAAACTGGCAAGGGTAATAATCACGTTTTCCACTCCGAAACCATTTTGTCTATTTTAATGAAATGGTGACAATTTGTATTTGTTTATTTGCAAATTTTTGTATTTTTGACAATTGTTATTTGCAGCAATTTAGATTTTCGCCAATTCAAAATTAGCTAAACCGTGCCGAAACGGAAATTTTTTACACTAAAAAAACTCAAAAACTTTCTCTATCAATAGTTTCATAAAATATGGGGTAAAGACAAGATTCGCGCAAAATTTAGCACGACGTAAAGTTTTGTAAAGTATTCATGTATTTTGTCTTTCAAACATTCAAACATTGCCTAGTTTGACTCATTTTAGGTAAATTCTGTATCTCGTTCAAGTGCATACCGCTATAGCTAAACTAAAACAGAATAATTGTCCTAATCAAAGTTCATTAGAAACTGCGGAAAATATTGTTAAACATAACAAAGCAGGAGTATGGAAATAAAAAACACCCCTACCTGAAACAGATAGAGGGTATGCTTAACATAACTTTACATCATGTCCCAAATTGCAGGTATACCGGCTGTATCCTTAAAAGTACCGCAAGAGCCGAGAATATTTTGTCAATATAAAATAAGCTCAAATTAATATTGAGAAACGTTTACTCAATATCAAATAATATAATATTAATATTGAAACAACTTTGAGTGAATATGGGGTATTGCAACGATTCAAGAAACATTCCGCCTATCGCTTGAAACAATTATCCAGAGGTAATTTCAGCGATTCTAAAATTAC
>NZ_PGEM01000025.1:0-106488 GCF_002934005.1 Cuspidothrix issatschenkoi CHARLIE-1
AAGTCCACACTGTACCGAAGGCCAGTGTGTGGTAGTTCACAAATTCCGTTCATCAATCAAATAGGATTGCTACATAAAAAAATTTGTCTATCCAGATATAAAGTTCACACTTCTTAATTTATCCCCATCCTTGCTAGAAATCACCCTAACCTGATAATGGAAATAGATGCAATCATCTGTACATTGATTAAGGTAGGTTAGGATTCATGGCTTATTCGTGGTTTAAAGCATTTCACATTATTGGATTTGTGGTTTGGTTTGCGGGTTTATTTTACCTTGTACGTCTGTTTATCTACCATGTTGAAGCTAACCAAGAACCAGAACCAGCAAAAACGATACTGAAAAACCAGTATCAAATCATGGAAAAGCGTCTTTACGATATTATTACCACTCCAGGGATGTGTGTAACAGTAGCAATGGCTATTGGTATCTTATCTACTAACACAGACCTTTTGCAAGAACCATGGTTACATTTTAAATTAGGATTTGTAGGGATTTTAATTGGCTATCATTATTACTGCGGTAGATTAATGAAGCAGTTAGCCGCAGATGAATGTAAATGGAGTGGGCAAAGTCTACGCGCTTTAAATGAAGCTCCCACACTGCTATTAGTTGTAATTGTCATGTTGGCTATCTTCAAGAATAATTTACCCACTGACCTCACTGCTTGGTTAATTTTTGGGTTAGTCGTTTTTATGGCTGTGAGTATTCAACTTTACGCCAAAATCCGCAGACGCAATAAGGAAAAGCTGACAGCAGCGTTAAACCAAGTTCCCCAAGCACAAAATTAAGACTAGGAAATGGGACAGGTAACTGAGTAAAAATTTTTGATTTTTTAATTGCTGTGACAATCCCGTAACCATAGTTTAACACCTTGAGCGATCGCTCCATCACTACTATCTCTCGGTGGTGCAATCGGTGGTTTAACTGGATATTCACCGGTTTGGGAAAACATCATGACGACATTCCACCCGATGTTAGTTTTCGTTAAAAATAGCCTGTGGAATTCTTGTAATTCTACAGCTTTTTTATTGGTGTATTTCCGTTCTAAGGTAGTAAAGAAAACTTGTTTTACTCCTTCTACTTTATTATTATCTCCATTATCAATACCAGGATTTAATGGTAAAGATACAAACTCTGGTTTACCCGCAGCCAGAATGTAGGAAAAAGTCTCATAATTTCGACTCAACCGACGGTAACGCTGAATCACTCGGTTAGTATAGCTAGGTAAATCTAACATTAACCGAGGTATTAAAGTTTCTAGGCTTTGCTCAGAACAGGAATTACTAATCCCTAAATTTATAGATTTAGGAGTAATATTTTTAGCAAGTACAGGGAAGTGAAAATAACTACAGGTTATCAACAACGAAAGCCCTAAAGCTGTGGAGAAATATACCTTTTTTTCAATGCCTATACCCCTACTGATTTTGTTGTTCATCACACTGTATTTAACTCCTCTACAATCCGATTCCATGCTAACTCAGGTTCAGCGGCCGCAGTAATGGGACGACCGATGACGAGATAATCTGCACCGGCGGTGATAGCTTGGGAGGGAGTGAGCGATCGCTTTTGATCTCCTTTGTCAGCCCATGTTGGCCGCACCCCTGGACAAACCAGTAAAAAGTCTTTTTCACAACTTGCTCTTAATTGTTGCACCTCTTCGGGAGAACAAACGACCCCATTTAAACCTGAATTTTGGGCTAAAAGTGCCATTTCTAAAGCAAATTCTGGCAATTCTAAAGGAATTTTCAAATCAAACGCTAATTGTCGTGCTGAAATACTGGTTAACAATGTAATAGCAATTAATTTCGGTGGTTTTGTCCCGGCTTTTTCCGCCCCAATTTGCACCGCTTCCGCCGCCGCTTTGAGAGCATCTTTACCACAAGTTGCGTGAATTGTTAATAAATCTACCCCATAACCAGCAGCAGCGCGACAAGCACCGCCGACCGTGTTGGGAATATCATGAAATTTCAAATCGAGAAAAATCCGTTTTTCTTGAGATTTCAGAACTTCTAAAATCTTGGGTCCAGTGCTAGTAAACAACTCCAAACCAACTTTCCAGAAAGTGACTTGGGGAAGTTTATCAACCAGAGCGATCGCACTGTCTAAATCTGGTACATCTAAAGGAACAATGATTTTTTCATTCATATAGGAATAATATTTGATTTATGAAAAGATACCTAGGGTGCGTCAGACTGCATAAATTCTATCAATAAACAGATTTGTAATATCTGACATGGTTGGTGAGCTTGCCGAACCACACCCTACCAATGTGCCAGTTGCGTAAATTCTGTGTAAGTTAAATGTCGAATAACTCAACAATAATCATAGTCACATCTAAATATAGTTGTAAAGACTTTTATTAAATTAAAACAAAGTGTAATATAAATTTATTACTCTGTGGTGAAGATTTTTGTAGCTTGTGCTTAACAAACCACTAATCGTACTGATATAATCATGTATAAGCGATTTAGAAATATTTACAGAGTTCCTAAATAGCTTAAAAGGTCTGCCATTTCTTCGATACTAGGCTGGAATTTGGGCATGGGTGGCGTGTCACCGCTAGTTACCTGATGAATCAGTCCATAGCGGGATTTATATTTGGAGATGTCATGTAAACTCGGACCGACTAGGCCATTTCCTTGTAAACCATGACAACCAGCACAGTTAATTTGGAAAATGGCTTTTCCCTGGGCTGGGTTGCCCTGATGGGATAAAACACTTTTAACATAGGGATCAGAAGCTTTTACCATTTCGATCCCAAACAGGACTAATGGGAGGGCTATCAGCATCGCTACGATAAAGATAAGGATCTGTTGAATGAGGGTTTCAGGTTTGATTAGCTGGTTATCCAAAACAAAAGGGTGGTGCTGACAATGTGCAAATTTTCATTTCCTACACATAGCTTAAAATTTCTTGATAGTGTTCGCAAGTACAAATCATGATTTTTATTTAGTATTTAGATTTAAAAGTCAGATAGGACGCGGCATTAATGCCAAATTTGGTAAAATCAAAAACAGGAAACGAATCTTTTGCAATTGTAACGAGGAGCTTTACAGTGGTTGAACCCCTATTATCAGGTATTGTGCTTGGTTTGATTTTTGTGACTTTAAGCGGACTATTCTACGCTGCTTACAAACAATATAAGCGTCCTACTGAATTGGGCGGCTGATATTAATTAGGGAGTCAGGAGTTCAGAAGGAAGAAGAAAATTTTCCTTGTTCTCTGCTCCCTGTTCCCTGCTCCCTGTTTCCTGATAAAACGTTAAGCCCGTGTTGCCATAGGTTTTTTGACGGCAAATTTCCCAGTTGGGGATAGTTGGTGGAGTCCAATCTTGGTGATGATGTTCGACTGCTATTTCTCCCTGGGGATCTAAAAGCTGATATTGAGCGATCGCTTGTAATACCGGTTCATATAATCCACTGGCATAGGGTGGATCAAAATATATTCTGTCAAATTTTTGACCTGATAATTTTTTTAACTGTTGGGTGATGTTTCCCCGCAATATCTGGAATTTTTGTTCTGGCTTGGCTACGTGTTGCCAATTTTGTTGAATAATAGCACAGGCTTGACTAGAGTGTTCAATGCCAATCACTAGGCTGGCTTCTCTACATAATGCCTCTGCACCCATTGAACCACTACCGGCGCACAAATCCAACCAGCGACAACCATTGATTGTCCCCTGCCAAATATTAAACAATGCTTGTCTAACTCGCGCACTGGTAGGCCTGGTACTTTCACCTGGTAAAGTTTTAAGCAGACGATTCCCGTAAATTCTCAGACTCATTACTTATTGATCATCCGATTTTGGATTTTGGATTTTGGATTTCGGATTGATTCCAGAGATAAATCTGGAGGCTTGTACCATCCAGGAATTATTTATCATTGATCTTGAACTTTTAGCTAGTAGCAGATGATGGTATCAAAGTTTCACAACTGCAAAATATTGAAAACTTTTGTTAAGCAAAAACTTTTTCGTGGACTTGAGCCACAAAATTAGATAGGATTTGCAACCCGACATTTGATGATTTTTCTGGATGGAATTGGACAGCCATGAGATTATCATGGGCGATCGCTGCGGTAACAGTTTGATCACCATGAGTAACAGTTGCCGCCCGAACTTGGGGATTTGTGGGTTCAACATAGAAAGAATGGACAAAATAAACCCAAGGATCAATAGGTAAATGTTCCCATAAAGGGCTTTTTGGTTGGGTAAGTTGCAGTTGATTCCAACCCATGTGGGGAATTGTTAACCCTGGTTGGGAACGAAAACGGCAAACTTTTCCGGGGACAATTCCTAGTCCTGGTAGCGTTCCTTCGGCGCTAGATTCAAACAAAATTTGTAATCCTAAACAAATACCTAAGAAGGGTTTACCAGAAGCGATCGCATCTTTAATCGGTTGTTCCAAACCACGCGATCGCAAATGTTGTACCGCCGGATCAAATGCTCCTACTCCTGGCAAAACTATAGCATCTGCTTTTGCCAACTCTTGAGAACAATGAGTCACGTGAGGAGTTGCACCAGCTTTTTCTAATCCTTTGCAGACAGAGTGCAAATTTCCCATATCATAA
This sequence comes from Cuspidothrix issatschenkoi CHARLIE-1, assembly GCF_002934005.1. Classification (GTDB taxonomy): domain Bacteria; phylum Cyanobacteriota; class Cyanobacteriia; order Cyanobacteriales; family Nostocaceae; genus Cuspidothrix; species Cuspidothrix issatschenkoi. The sequence continues at coordinate 4,573 of NZ_PGEM01000025.1, forward strand.
TCAACAACTGCAATCACTGGCATTTAGCTGCTCCTTGTAATTTTATGAGGGAGGGCATTTAATTATTCTAATTCTAAATAACATTTTCGATAATATTTCATCAAATGAAGAAAATACTATTAACTTCTTTTGACGTTTGGCTGAGTGAACAAGAGTCAAATTCATCCGATGACTTATTACTCCAACTAGCCAAAATGGCTTCAGTTCCCCATGATTTATATTTTTTGCGTCGTCTTCCTGTAGATGTGCAACTAGCAAGTTCTCAAGTCATTGCCAAAATTAATCAACTTCAACCCGACTACATCATTTGTTGTGGTATGGCTGCCAGTCGTTCCCAATTAACTGTAGAAGTCCTTGCCTGTAGTACCGCCATCTTCCCTGGAGAGTCTATAAATTGTGCCGAAAATATTTTGCAAACCACCGTTGAAATCGAAAAATTATTAGTGGGAACAGCAGCAGTTGAGATTAGCTATGACTGTGGTAAGTTTGTTTGCGAGGGAGTTTATTATTCTGTCTTAGACTATTTACACCAGTCCCAACTGTCCATTAAGTGTATTTTTGTTCATGTCCCAATTTTAAATCAAGAAAATTTGATAGCGATTGTTACTGATTTCATTTTGATGATGAATAACTTGGCACTTCTCTAAAAAATATTACGTCTGTTTGCACAAATTTATTCAGTGTTATGTTGCCACTATTACTTGCTTTCACCCTTGCCCAAGCTGTACCTGTCACACCACCAGCCGAAGAAATATTACAAACACAATCAGTGCGTCCTTTGCCGGGAACATTGGATGCAATACCGGTATTTAATAGCAATAGTCCAGAACTGGTATTAAAGGAAGGAATTTTACTTTCGACATTTCCAGCAACGGGGAAAAAAGTTACATCAGCCCATTTAGATTTTCCCTTGCGAGGCCGATTTGATATTTTTGCCCATCATATAGCTAAAGCTGACCCAGCGGAAAATTTACGTTCTCTCTATTTGGGCATCATCTTACATAATCCTGGTTCTCAACCAGTGACAGTAAATATCTTGCAAGGTGCGAGTTATTTAAGTCAACCAGATGCACCATTTAAGGAATTACCGTCTGTAGTTGCAAATGATTTAGGAATGGTTTTTTCTGGGCCCGGTAGTCGGGTGATGTCTGATATTTTGAGGGGGATAAGACAAGATATTTTTCCTCCCCAAATTGTCATTCCTCCAGGGGAAAGCCAGATGTTATTAAATTTACCAATTCCCGTTAAAGAATTAACACCCCCCTTAAATGGTCGTTCTACATATCTGCGATTGCGAAGTAATGGTAATATTTACGCCGCTAGTTTAGCGATGTTTGCACGTATAAATACTGATGGTAGTGAGCGATCGCCCAATTTAACAGAATGGCAAGATTTATTAAATAATGGTGAATTATCCACACCTAGAGATAAAATCCCCACACCCATAGAAGGAAACAATAAACCGACAATTTACGGGCGTGTCGCCGGAATATCAAGGGGTTCTCAGTGGCGAGCTTATGTAGTAGATGAACCCAAAAGCAAGTATTTAACCATTCCTCAACCTGGGGCGGCGTTTTCCTACGGTTTGAGTACCTTACATGGGGGAACTTTCGGTACAAATCAAATTCAAACCGCACCCATGTTAGTCCGCTATCCTGATACCGCTTATTATGCTCATGGTAACTATGGTATTCAATATAGTCTCCAGTTACCTTTATACAATAATACGCAAGATGAACAAACTGTCAGCGTTACATTACAAACACCTCTCAAAGAAAATCAATTAAGTAAACCTGGACTACGCTTTTTAAATTCTCCAGCGCGTCAAGTTTTCTTTCGAGGGACGGTGCGCTTGCGTTATCAAAAACAGGGAAAATGGCAAAATAAATTTATCCATTTAGTGCAAAAACGTGGTCAAACGGGAGAATCTTTAGTATCATTGAATATAAAACCAGGAGATATGTCTTTAGTCCAAGTGGACTTTCTTTATCCACCGGACGCTTCACCACCGCAGGTTTTAACCGTGTCAACTCAAAACAAATAGGATAAATAGAGATTTTGCGGAATGCTCATGAGCGTTAACTTAACTAAACACTACGAAAATTTATTAGTCCGTTTTAACGGACTTGAGCTATGAGACAGGGAATTTATTCCCTGGCGGTTGTGGCTGCTTCGTTTTGTGCCTATTTCGCCCCCTAAGTCCCCCAAACTTGGGGGACTTTCAAATTCTTCCCCAGAATTGGGGGTGAGGGCTTGATTAAATTCGATCACTTCTGTGTACACCCTAGGGCGGTTGTGGAAGGCAACAGATAAGCCATTTTTAACTTCCGTTAACACCAATGAGCAGTGCTAAACCCCTACAGCAGTAAAATTCCCTGGATTTTTGATAGCAATTTTTTACTAGATTTATCTGCAATCTGCTTTATTTTTCTTTATTATCAATTTCTGAGTTTACTCATAGAGAAAACATTATCTACTTTGTTTCACATTCAATATAGAAAAAGCTGGATTTTCTTTTCCCTGACTTGAACTCAGGATTTATACTTTTCAAGCATTAGTAAGCTTGTTCTATCAAATAAGTGCAGATCCATATTTTTTTATCTTTGCCACCTAGCACCCATAAATAGGAAAATTGTCTAAGTGACTATTCCTCAGACTAGAATTTGACTTAAGCTGTTATGAACATCAAGATCAACATGATTAATAAATTAACACAACGGTTATTGACTTTGGCTCTTATTTTTGCTGTTACCTTTTTATCTTGGGAAGTTCCTGTCGCTTCAGCAAATCACGTTTTTAATAACTCTAGCGATATTGAAGATAGTATTAGTTTATCTGAAAATGATTTAACACCTCAAGAACATCAAGCCCTGCAAGGTATACGTCAGCGTCGTAATCGAGAAATTGCCGCCATTTTAGATTTATCTCAACGTAATCAGTTAATCAATAAATTACACAATGGTAATAATCTTGACCAATCTCTAGAAACCTTAGATTTAACTTCTCAACAACGAGAACTAATCAATTCTATTACTGCATTAACTAATTTGAAGTTGAAAGGAATTTTTTCTCGACATAGTTTAATGGATCAGCATAAATCAAGTTAATAATCAATAATGTTTAATTATGCCAGTTGTGGAAAATATGATTTTTCGGCAACTGGTAATAAATATACCAAAATGCCGTGTCTATAAAATAGATCAGAATTATAATATTTATAGTCAGTATTAATAATATAACTTATACAAGTGCTAGATTCAATCTCACCATTTTTAACGAGTTTATTTACTCGTAGAGATTTGTTTTTTTGTACAATCATTACCATACTAGGTGCTGCCATTAGAATCTATAACTATGATCAAATTCCTGAACATAATTGGACTCAGGATGAATATGCTTTTGCTTGGAGTGGGATGAGTTTAATTAAAGATCATATTCCTACTAGTTGGTCTTGGTTATTAGCCTATGGAGATATTCCTACAGTAAATTGGAAAGGAGGTATTTATCAGTTAGTAACTCCCTGGTTAGATCATCCCCCTTTGTTTAGTTTAATAGTTGGTAGTGCGGCAATTTTAGGAGGAGCAAATACTTTTTATGATTGCACCTTAACATCTATGAGAATTCCATCATTAATATTGGGGATTCTGGCTATTTCCCTACTATATATATTCAGTTTAAAATTATGTAATACTCATGTTGCCATTATCGCTACTTTGATTTTTGCAACCAATCCTAATACTGTTTTCCTGTCTAGGTTAGCAGTTAGCGAAAATCTCATTCTTTTTTTAAGTTTATCCACCTTACTTTTGTTTTTAAAATATCGTGAATCTAGTAATTTAATATATCTTTATATTTCTGCTTTTGTGGCTGGGATAGCATCTTTAGCTAAAATAACTGGGTTTTTCCTTATACCTATGCTTTGTCTACTGCTAATTTATCGCCATAAATGGCGCGAAAGCTTAGTAGTGTTTATGATTGGCTTATTGATATTTTCTCTTTATTTTATTTATGGTAGTATTTATGATTTTGAACTTTTTATCAAAATAATTCAATCCCATAGTGAACGTTTTGATAATTTTCTCTTGTTTAAACAAATAATCTTGTATCCGGTATTTTTTGAAGATAGTTGGTTAACTTTTAGTTGGTTAATTTTGATTGCAGTTTTTAGAGCATATCAGGCTAGAATAAAATATCTACTTATTTATATTCCTATTATTGCATATTCATTTATGCTCTTATTTACCGGTTCACAAAGTCATTTTTATGCTTGGTATCTAATTCCCTATTTTCCTTTTTTGTTTTTAGCATTAGCCATATTTTGGCATAATTTTATCAGCAAACCAGATTTTCTTAGTGCTTGTTTAATAAATATTTTTATAGTAGCATGGGGTTTTAATTACAGTGTACAGTATGGATTAGGTAAGTTTTGGCTAGAATTAGCGATAACCAAGTATTTATTTATAGTCTTTACTTGTTTACTAATTACACCTTTTTTAGTTCATAGTTTAATTCAATCTCGACGGACAAAGTTTTTGGCCAGGTTCACGGCGGTATTTACAATCATCATTTCAATTTTGTTAAATGTTAATATTATTTACTCGAAACCCGTGTAAAAACGTTCCGGTGGAACATCTTTACACCTAAATTTATCCTTGGTTTCAGCAACGCCAAAAAATCTGTACCTCTAGAGAGATAAAACCCAGATGACGCAGCTTTTATAGTTGTAATAAATGGGTTTTGAACAGAAAACAACTCCGGGGGATATGCTTGATGAAAGCCTTATTAATCTGGCCGATAATGCCTAATTCCTTCTGGTCTTATCAGGAAACTCTTGATTTAGCTGGGTTACGTGCTACTAATCCCCCATTGGGTTTAATCACCGTTGCAGCAATGTTACCGAGTGATTGGGAATTGAGATTAAGCGATCGCAATGTCCGTTTAGAAACAGATGCAGATTGGGAATGGTGCGATATAGTCATCATCTCTGCAATGATCATCCAAAAACAGGATTTTGGTGAATTAATTAAAAAAGGTAAAAAATTAGGTAAAAAAGTGGCAGTGGGAGGACCATTTGCCACATCTGTCCCAGAATTTGCGATCGAAGCAGGAGCAGATTATTTAATTTTAGATGAAGGGGAAATCACTATTCCCATGTTTTTAGAAGCTTTAGAAAAGGGAGAAGAAAAGGGAATTTTCCGCGCTACAGAAAAACCAGATGTCACCCAAACTCCCTTACCAAGATTTGATTTATTGGATTTAAATGCTTATATAGCAATGACTGTGCAATTTTCACGAGGTTGTCCATTCCAATGTGAATTTTGCGATATTATTACTCTGTTTGGTAGAAAGCCACGCACGAAAACACCAGAACAAATATTAGCAGAATTAGAAGTATTATATCAAATGGGTTGGTGGCGTTATGTCTTTATAGTTGATGATAACTTTATTGGTAACAAACGCAATGCTAAAGTCTTTTTAAGGGAATTAATTCCTTGGATGGAAAAACGTAATTATCCCTTTGCCTTATTAACAGAAGCATCTTTGAATTTAGCAGAAGATGATGAATTGCTAGAATTGATGGTAAAAGCTGGTTTTGTCATGGTATTCATGGGAATTGAAACCCCTGATGTAGATAGTTTAGCAGGAATTAATAAAGAACAAAATACGCGGACTTCCTTAGTTGAATCCTGCCATAAAATTACTAAAGCAGGTTTACAAATAATGTCTGGTTTTATCTTAGGATTTGATGGTGAAAAACCAGGTGCTGGTAAACGGATTCAAGAATTTGTAGAAGAAACCTGTATTCCCCAAGCCCATCTTAATTTATTGCAAGCACTACCTAATACAGCCATGTGGACTCGCTTGCAAAAAGAAGGACGGTTAATAGATGGTTTGGGTGAATTTTTGGGTTCTCAAAAAGCCTTAATGAATTTTGTTCCTACCCGGCCAATTTCGGAAATTGCCGATGAATTTATTGAAACTTTTTGGAATTTATATGAACCTATGCCATACCTAAAAAGGACTTTTAAACATTTTATGATGATAGAAGGTTGGCGGGCTAAATATCAAAGAACTTTAACTAAATCAGAGATCCAGTTTTTAATGTCTATTTGTTGGCGACAGGGAGTATTGCGTTCTACACGGTTTGTATTTTGGCAGCAATTAATTACAATGGTACGGCTTAAACCTCATCTATTATATGATTATTTAATTGCTTTAGGCGTAGGCGAGCATTTCTTTAAATTCCGTCATGAAGTCAAGGTGGAAATAGAATCAGAGTTGGCAGAATTACAACAACATGAACAGAACAAAAAAGCAACAATTTTACAGTTAGAAACTGTTAGTTAAGCCGTAAAGACGTTCCGGGACTTATACCCGGATTTCTCATAGATAAAAAGAAAATAGGGGTCAAAAACTGCCAAAATCTATATTGTACAAATATTCCAGCAGTTAAAGCATGACCCCAAATAATACAGATAGTAAGTAGGTAAACCGAAAAATTTAAAGGTATGTGAAGAAAAGTAAAATCGCCCAAAACTCTCTTCGGTGTTCCCTGTTCCCTTGCCCCAAGGACAATTTTTAACCCTAACCTACTTATACCAGAACAGTTCAAAGTTAAGCAAGCAAAGTCGCGTCCAATCGTAGTTAATTTTCAGATGATTGGAATTATACAGCACTTTTAAAGTAAATTAGGTACACCAATCTTATAAGATAATTTTCAAAATTGAATTTTAATCCGTCTAATCCGTGATTCTGACTATGCTTGAAGTTTAATCTGTGACTGTAGTTCCAAATTTTGCTTACGTCGGTGATTTTACTCCCTTGTGAGAAATCCTGGTTTAAGTGTAAAATATCGTGGTGCTACTAAAATTTAAGATATAAACAATGACCAGAAAACGTATTTTAGTTACAGGTGCAAGTGGCTGTATCGGTCACTATATCAGTGAAAGTTTAATTCAAAATACTAATCACGAATTGTATCTACTAGTTAGAAATCCCAATAAACTACAGGTTGATACTACAGTCCGTCCAGGTATCACTATTCTCCAGGGTGATATGCAAGAAATTAGTAAATTTGAGAATTTACTCAAAACAATTGATATTGCAGTATTAACAGCCACCTCCTGGGGTGGTGAGGGCATTTTTGATATTAATGTCTTCAAAACTATCGAATTAATGAATTTGCTAAATTCAGAAAAATGTGAACAGGTAATTTATTTTTCTACTGCGAGTGTGTTAAATCAAGATAATCAACCACTTAAAGAAGCTGGAGAAATCGGTACAGATTATATCCGTTCTAAATATAATTGTTTACATCAAATTGAAAAATTAGCTATTTTTCCCAAAATTACCACAGTTTTTCCGACTTTAGTTTTAGGTGGTGATGACACAAAACCATATTCTCATCTCACATCAGGTATTCCTGAAGTTACTAACTATATTAATATCATTCGGTTTTTACAAGCTGACGGCAGTTTTCACTTTATTCATGGTAAAGATATTGCTACAGTTGTGCGATACTTTATTGATTATCCACCACAATCAGGAGATCCGCGCCGATTTGTATTAGGACAATCTTGCTTAACTGCTAATCAAGCTATAGATGAAGTTTGCGCTTATTTAAATAAAAAGATTTACTTCCGCATTCCTCTATCTTTAGGTTTAGCTAATGTGATTATTGCCTTATTCCGTATTCAAATGGCAGCTTGGGATAGATTCTGCATGAATTATCGGCATTTTCGCTACGCTAATGCCATTAATCCTAGTAGTTTTAATTTACAAAATTACTGTGCAACAATGACTGATGTTTTAAAAATTAGTGGTGTAAAACGGAGAACTTAGATTTAGTACACTCATCTTAATTGTGAAAATCAAAGTAGAGAATTTTGATTATTTTGTAAGGTGGGTATTCCCCACCAAAACCCTTATAATAACGGTAATTCCTACATGAATTAATATTTTGGGGTTAAAATACTGACATAATTTAACCAGGTTACATTCTCAAATCAAGATACATCTTTTTATGGATACTTATCATAGAAAGTGTCAACTAGGTGCTTCTCGTCGTCGTCTAGAAGATGCTGAAACATTACATAAACAAAAACGTTGGACGGGTGCTATTTATCTAGGTGGTTATGCAGTTGAGTGTGCGCTAAAATCTCTAATATGTTATGAACAACGAAAAAACCACTTTAAAGAAACAACCGTTTTCCAGAAAATTCAAGGTGCTAGTTTGCATAATTTAACAAACTTACTCAATGAGCTAGAATCTATTAAACGCAGCATACAATTAGATAGAAGAGGTATTTATAAACCTGCCTGGAATTTAGTATCATCAGTTTGGCTTAATGATGAATTAAGGTATTCAAATAGAGACGGTGATGAAAAGGAGAGCGAAGAATTTATAGAAGCAGTAAAAATATTACACAGATTTTTTCTAGCAAAGCAAAACGAGGCATCATGATAGAAAATATAAACTTAACACCTAACATTATTTATCAACACCTATATGAAAATCTTAGCCGTGAAGATGAACAAGTAGAAGTGAGTGTTAAAAGGATTTCATTAGGTTGGATAAAAATTAGGATAGTTACTAAAAAATTTGAGGGTAAATTATTAATTGAAAGAGAACAAAAAATAGATGAATTATTAGCAAATATTGAACCTAATTTCAATCTTGGTCAATATCCCATATCCGGCTATGAATTACTAACACCGGAAGAAGCAATAAAACAACCTCCTCAGTATATTAAAGTACCACTTTGGTCAGATATTTTAATGGCTCCCGAACCGGATCAAGCGGTAGAAGTGGATGAAGATATTCCCACTAAAAAACCTTTAATTGCCACCTTTTATTCATTTAAAGGTGGTGTAGGTAGATCCACAGCATTAGGTTTAGTAGGAGGCATACTAGCAAAAAGAAATCGCCGTGTAGTCATGGTAGACTTTGACTTAGAAGCTCCGGGAATTTCAGTTATGTTTCAACAGGAAATTGAAAAAAACTCTGGAGAAAATTTAGGAGTCTTAGATTATCTACACCAAAGGTCTTTAACTCCTGAAGAAAATATTCCTAATATTCTTGATTGTATTCAACAAATAAATTTACAAACTCGTGGGGAACTTTATTTAGTACCTGTAGGAGAATATGATGAAAATTATATTCATCGGTTAGCTGATTTAGATATGCGTTCTTTTTATCGGACTGCCAAAAATCCAGTCAAGCAACTAATAGAAGATATTAAACAGCAACTAGAACCAGATGTAATTTTAATTGATGCTCGTCCTGGATTTAATGATGTAGCTGCAATTACACTTTTCGATTTAGCCGATACAGCAATAATTTGTTTTTCACCAACTGATCAAAGTTTTCAAGGATTACGTTGGGTGATCAAGGCAATTCTGAAACAAAAACAATATCAGGGTAAACCTGATGTCAGATTTCTATTAACTCCCATTCCATCAGTTACACCTAATCACTATAAAGATTTAGTCATAAAAGTTGAAAATTGGATTGATCAATATTGCTATGAAGATGATTTATCCATATCTCCAGGTGCAAAAATTGATGAACTACATCATACAATTTTCTATAATCCTATCATCACAACTCTATCTAGTTTGGTTAATGATGTACCCAAAAGTTTATTAGATGAATATATACCAATTGCCGATACTATTGATGCTAGTTTACCCGATATCAAACCCAGTATTGTTAATAAAACTATTGATGATCGGAAAAAGATCCTTAATGAATTAAAATTTCAAGCTGCTACAGCACAAGAACTAGAACCAGAAAACATTTCCGAAATATTCCAACGTACAGAAGATTTTCCTAGATTTTTAAGTAATAAAACTTGGTTAATTCGTGGTGCTAAAGGAACAGGTAAAAGCCTATTGTTTAGATTGTTTGTAGAACAACCAACAGCAGCAAAAAAACTAGCTCAATCTGATGTCAATTTAGATCATGTTCACTTTGTTTCTGGTCATGGTCAACTTAGAGTATCAAGTACAATTTTAGATAGGTTTGATCTTGAAAGCTATGAAAATCAAGCTGGTACAAATGACTGGCAATTTTTCTGGCTCAATTATGCTCTTTTACAACTTTGTTATCGTTTAACTGAATTACGTTCACTACCTGGTTTAGATGAAAAGTTAGTGACATTAAGTAATCAAGAAAACCCTGCTCATGCTGATATTATTTCATGGCTAGTAGAAAGATCAAACTCACCAAATAAGAAACCACAAGCTGCTGATGAACTGCGTTTAATTGACCGAGCATTACAAGCAAAAAATCAAATAGTATGGCTATTATATGATGAACTAGATGCAGGTTTTGGTTCTAGTCCAGAAGATTATGCTCGACGGAGAAGATCCCTAGAAGCTTTGCTGGCCTGGTGGTTAGAAAGTGGTACAAATCTCAAACAAATTGTCCCGAAAATATTTTTACGTGAAGATATTTGGAAGCAATTTAACTTTACTAATACAGGACATTATAGCGGACGTTCACTAGAATTACTTTGGGAGGAAGCTGATCTCTGGCGACTTGTACTCCGTCAAGCTCTTACCAGTTCTCCATCTCTACGCAAATCTTTGGGAGGAGTTACTGTTGAAAGATTGGATATAATTGTGCTGGAACAATTGCGCCAAAGTCTTTATCCCCTGTGGGGTGAACGCATGGGCAGTGGTAATAAAGCCTATACTTATAATTGGGTGAGAACTCGTATTGCAGATGGACAAAAAAATTGTTTTCCACGCAGTTTAATATTACTTTTAGAAGAAGCTGTCAAAATTGAAAAAGGATTTCCTACAGAATATCCCTTAGAAATAACATTGCGACCAAAAGCTTTAATTAATGCTTTTCCTAGTGTTTCTCATCAGCGTGTCGCTGAGGTTCGTAATGAATATCCTGAACTAGAAAAATTGCTAGAAAGACTTCAAGGAGAACGCTCTCCTATTAATGAAGATAGGTTATCTGAGATATGGAATTTGCAGGGTGGTGAATTATCACTGCGTATTCAGGATATGGTTGACGCTGGTATTTTGACGGAACGCTCTCGTCCCAAAGATCCTCCTCCTCGCGTCTATGCAGTTACTGAATTGTACCTGTATGGACTGGGGATGGTTCGTAAGGGACAACGATAGCGAAACTAAGTTAAAACAACAAAATCAACCCACCAATTAAACCGCAACCTCCTGGGCTTCTAAAGCATTAATTTCATCTAAAATCCGCCAAATTTCCTGCATCATGGGATCTAAACCAGTGCGAGTTACAGCCGAAATTATGAAAACTGGCGCTAAAGCTAGATGATTTAATTGAGTAGCTAAAACTTCTAAATCTACAGTTTCCCTATCAACCGCATCTATTTTATTTAATGCTAAAATTTGCGGACGTTTAGCTAAACCTCGTCCATAGGCTTTCAGTTCTTCCTGAATAGTATGGAAGTCAGCAATTACATCTTCACTTGTAGCATCAATTAGGTGTAATAAAACTCTCGTGCGTTCAATATGACGTAAGAAATCATGACCTAAACCTGCACCATGAGAAGCACCTTCAATTAAACCGGGAATATCAGCAAAAACAGTTCCATCACCAGTGGGTTTTTTAACTACACCCAAATTAGGCACTAAAGTAGTAAAAGGATAATCAGCAATTTTCGGACGTGCAGCCGATAAAGAAGAAATTAAAGTTGATTTACCAGCATTTGGTAAACCAATAATTCCCACTTCTGCTAACAATTTTAACTCTAAACGTAATACCTTTTTTTCACCTTCTAATCCCGGAAGTGCGTATTCTGGTGCGCGGTTGCGATTGCTTAAAAAATGTTGATTTCCTAGACCTCCTTTTCCACCTTCAGCCACTCGAAAACTTTGTCCTGGTTCAATTAAATCGCAGATTAAAGCACTGGTGACTGCATCATAAACAGCAGTACCACAGGGAACTTCAATAATTAAATCCTTTCCACCTGCGCCGGTACAATTGTTTGGACCACCACGTTCTCCATTTTCAGCTTTGAACAGATGTTTGTAGCGAAAATCTAATAAGGTTTGGAGGTTGGTATTAGCCACGAAAATGACTGAACCACCTTTGCCACCATTACCACCAGAAGGCCCGCCGGCGGGGACATATTTTTCTCTGCGGAAAGCGACAATACCATCGCCTCCGTTACCTGCTTCTACTTCAATTACTGATTGGTCTATAAATTGCATAATTTAGTTATTAGTCAGTTGTTAGTTATCAGTTGTTAGTAGTCAATTACGCTAACAATTGACTACTATAGCGGTATGCACTCGAATGAGATACAAAATTAACCTAAACGGCCTTACCCCAAAATCTTTTCAACTCTGTCATCTGTCACTTGCTATGACAACTAAATTTAAATAGGACCTACGCAAAATATCTCTTAAACCCTCATTTCTTCCTGTCCTCTGTACCTGGAGTGGTATGGCTAACGCCACGCTTCGCTATCGTTATTCCATGATTTTGTGCGTAAGTTCTATTAAATATAAGGCGTTACATCTTCATCACATTTGTCTGCAAGGTAAGACAGGGCGCGGAAACGTAAACCAACTAATTGTTCATAGAGGGGGTTAATTTTGCACATTGGGGGGATATGAACTATTTTCTTACCAAAAAGAGTAACATCTCTTTCAAAAGGACATTGGGAAGGAATCATTTTACACAAAAAGCGGGCAACTCTAGGATCATGAATATCTAACCCATCTAACCAATGACGTAGAGGAGTTAAAGCATCTGGGTGGTGGGGTTGCAGTCCACTAGAGAGGGAATGGGAATCTTGTGTTTGAACCTTATCTTCTAGAGTATGACGTAAGGCCGTGAGTAAATTATCTTGCAGTGCCAATTTTTGACAAAATTGGTGTAAAACTTCATCTTCACTGGTAGAGTATGTACCATCAGCGATCGCTACCATCACAGCAGTCCGCAAGAAATTTTCCGCCGCAGGTGTACCTTTCCCTAAAATAGCTGCTAACTCATCTGGTGTAATTATTTCTAGAGTTTCCCAGTCTATATGAGGATCTAATTCATCTTTGGTAAGATTAGTAATTAATTCCTGTTCTTGAGCATCAAAGTTACCATCAGCCCAAGCAATTGTCAAAAGTCCTCGTAACCAAGCGGCAATTTGTTCGCTAGTGTAGGGGGTTTCAGCAGCACTTGTCATAAAAACTTTCGCCTCAAATTTTTATTACTCAATATTTAAGTTACCTGAAAATAGCCTAAAATTCTGTACATTCAATTCGTAGAAATATAACTAATAATTAAGATTTGCCACAATTTTCCCCACGGTCGTCAATATATCAGTTGCTTAACTACTAGACATTACAGATATAATTGATTATACGTAATAATTCAGTAGTCAGGATTCAGAGTCTATAAAAAAGCTCAATTCTGAAGGCTGATAGCTGAATACTTAGGATTATATTTCTCACTAACTAGGAATAAACTATGTTCTGCTTTGGAATTGAACATGAAGTGGCTTTTCTGAATCATCAAGGAAAATTCGCAGATTTCCATAATACAAAATTTGCAGATTTTCAGCAAATTGTGGACAAATTACCTATCTATCCCCATGATTACCCACAATTAAGAGTTGGTGATGCGGGTATTAAAAAAAAGCGTTGGTATATTGAAGGATTTGAAAGGTTTAACAACTCTGAAGAAGTAGTTGACTGTGTAGCAAAGGGCATTGAAATTAGAACCACTATCCACTCCACTATACAGGGTGCAATTGATGAATTAACAGCTAGTTTTAATTTATTAACTGATGTTGCTGCTAGTTTTGGCTTCTTACCTGTTTTAGCTAGTTTTAATCCCTATACTTCTGTGTTTGAACCTCAACCACCATTAAATGATTTTGAAATTAGACAATTACAAGCCTATCCCGATGAACAAACTGCCCATATTTACATGGTTTCTTATGGACCAGACTTAAATATTTCTTTGAGAAATTTGCCAACAGAAAGATTAATTGATATTGGCAAAAAGTTAAATTATTATAGTCCTTACATTATCCCTTTTACTTATAGTTCTCCTTTTTATCATGGGGGTTTATGGGAAGGTTTATCGGTGAGAACATTTATCAGAACTGGGAAAAGATCCGCAACTTTAGTTTTTGTAGAAACAGCAGCAGAATTAATTAAAAGTGTACCTTCATTAACTAAGGTTGCTCGCATTCCCACAGAAATTGGCAGAATAGAATTTAAAGCTTGTGATAGTTGTGATAATTTCGCTATTTATGCAGGGTTATTAGCTTTATTAAAAGGTTTAATTTTAGATGAAACTTTACCCGGTAGAGCGATTATACCTGATGCCAGATCACATCAGATTTCTGCTAAATATGGCTTTGAAAATGAAGATATTTTAGTCAATACTACCAAAATTTTAGAGTTGGCTGAAATTGCCCTCAAAGATGATCCTGATATTGAATTTTTAGTGCCTCTCAAATTAATTTTATCAGAGCAAAAAACAAAATCTCATGAATTAATTAGCTACTTTCAAAAAGTAGGTTCAATTGAAACCACTCTCAAGCAAACTTACAAACCCTAATAGGGTTTTAATACCCCCTAACCCCCAATTCTGGGGGAATAGGAATTTCAAAGTCCCCCAAGTTTGGGGATTTAGGGGGCTAAATAAGCACAAAAGGAAGACAGATAAGACTTGTGTGTACACCGTAGCCGGGGGGTAAATTATATACAACTTTACAAAGAAATGGTACTAGATAAATTTATCATTTATGGACACAATCAATCAAAGAAGTCGGGGATCTGGGTATGACCTCACAAAATTACAACCCTGAATATCAGGACAAAACCGCTAAAATAGTAGTAAATCAGAAAAACCGAAAAATCTGGATATGACCACAGCTACACCCGTAAAAACTGAATACGAAGCGATTATTGGCTTAGAAACCCATTGTCAACTCAGTACCAACACCAAAATCTTCTCCAATAGTTCTACAGCTTTTGGTGCTGACCCCAATACTAACATTGACCCTGTGTGTATGGGTTTACCAGGAGTTTTACCCGTACTTAACGCTAAGGTTTTAGAATACGCTGTGAAAACTGGTTTGGCGTTAAATTGTCAAATCGCTCGGTATAGTAAATTTGACCGCAAACAATATTTTTATCCTGATTTACCGAAAAATTACCAAATTTCTCAATATGATTTACCCATAGCAGAAGATGGTGGGATAGAAATTGAATTGGTAGATGATGCAGGAAACCCCACCCGGAAACGTATTGGTATCACTCGCTTACACATGGAAGAGGATGCGGGAAAACTCGTACACGCAGGTAGTGAAAGGTTATCAGGTTCTAGCTATTCTCTTGTGGATTATAACCGCGCTGGTGTTCCTTTGGTAGAAATTGTTTCTGAGCCGGATTTGCGAACTGGCCAAGAAGCGGCTGAATATGCCCAAGAACTGCGGCGGATTGTGCGCTATCTTGGTGTCAGTGATGGCAATATGCAAGAAGGTTCTCTGCGTTGTGATGTGAATATTTCTGTCCGTCCCGTAGGACAAGAGAAATTTGGCACTAAGGTAGAAATTAAGAACATGAACTCCTTTAGTGCGATTCAAAAAGCGATTGATTATGAAATTGAACGCCAAATCGCCGCCATTGAAGCAGGAGAAAAGATTATTCAAGAAACTCGGCTTTGGGAAGAAGGTTCACAACGCACCAGTAGTATGCGGGTGAAAGAAGGTTCTAGTGATTATCGTTACTTTCCCGAACCGGATTTAGCTCCCATTGAAGTCACCCAAGCAGAATTAGACTTATGGTTAAGTGAATTACCCCAACTACCCGCCCAAAAACGTCATCATTATGAAAATGAATTGGGACTTTCTGCCTATGATACTAGGGTCTTAACTGAGGATAAACCAGTGGCAGACTATTTTGAAAGTGCGATTGCTTTAGGTGCAAATCCTAAATCCGCAGCTAACTGGATTACTCAAGATATCGCTGGGTACTTAAATAAACAAAAACTCACCATCTCCGAAATTAAACTGACTGCGGCTAACCTAGCAGATGTGATTACCCGGATTGAAAATGGTAAAATTAGCAACGCCCAAGCTAAGGAAAAACTCACAGATTTATTAAATGGTGTTTCTCCCGAAGAAGCTTTTGCCGGTCAAGAACTCATTTCAGATCGTACTATTCTTGAACCGATTATTGATGAAATCATTGCCGCTAACCCCCAACAAGTAGAAAAATACCGCAAGGGTAACACCAACCTCAAGGGCTTTTTTGTAGGACAAGTCCTGAAAAAAACCGACAAACGCGCAGAACCCAAACTTACCAATCAATTGGTAGAAGAAAAACTTAACGCGTCAGTGTAGGGTAACACCCCTCACCCTGAACATAGTACAATGTGGTAGAAAGACGCAACTTGATTACCGGGAGAGCTAGTTCACATTAGCTCTCTTTCTTTATATAGGAAACAGAGTCTATTTAGGGCTTGCTTAATAAAGCTATAACCGTTTATTAATAGGGGTTTTGCGGATTTTAAGAACTATTCCCTCTCCTCACAGACAACTTTTTCAGCAAACCCTATTTATTTACACAAACTTTAAATAAAGGGGTTATGCCCCTCAGTGCTATAATGCTATATTGTGCTAAGTAGATGCACCCTGATAATTCTAGAGAGCTATCCAAGTGGCTCTCTTTTATTTATTTTCTTGACTTGTGCGTAAGTCCTGAATGACGATTTTTAACGCCAACCTACTTAATTTTTTGCCAGTAAAAAAAAGATTGTCAACAACAGATAAACTCACATATAGACATAAATACTGAACCCTATCAGACAACCCCAAGGGGATAAGTCAGGGAAAGTACAAAGGATAAATATAATTGTGAGCAAAATTATGGCAGACTGGCAAATAATTTCTGGTGGTGTGACAGCAGCGCGAGGGTATAAAGCTGGAGGAATTACGGCGGGGTTAAAGGCTTCGGGATTGCCGGATTTAGCTTTAATAGTATCAGATGTGGAGGCGATCGCTGCTGGTGTATTCACCACTAGCCATGTCAAAGCAGCCTGTGTAGATTACTGCCGTCAAATGTTGCAAGGAAAACACAGTGCTAGGGCTATTCTCTGTAATGCGGGACAAGCTAACGCCGCTACAGGTGAACAAGGTGTGAAAGATGCCCAGGAATGTGCAGACTTATTAGCCCAGGAATTAGGTATTAACCCGGAATCCATTTTATTAGCTTCTACGGGCGTAATTGGTCAACGGATTAAAATGGATATTTTGCGGGGTGGTATTCCCAAGGTTGTGGCCGCACTATCAGAAACGGGTTCAGATGCAGCCGCCGGGGCAATTATTACTACAGATTTAGTTACAAAATCTATTGCTTTAGAAACAACTATACATGATCGCCCGGTGAGAATTGGCGGTATTGCCAAAGGTTCGGGAATGATTCACCCCAATATGGCGACAATGTTGGCCTTTGTTACCTGTGATGCGGCGGTATCTTCGACTCTATGGCAACAAATGTTAACCAGGGCGGCAGATAGAAGTTTTAATTCTATCACTGTGGATGGTGATACTAGTACCAATGATTGTTTAATTGCTTTAGCTAATGGTGAATCTCGCACCCCGGCAATTACGGAAATGGGTGCAGAAGCCCAGAAACTAGAAGCTATGTTAACAGAAGTATGTCAGCATTTAGCAAAAGCGATCGCTCGTGATGGAGAAGGGGCAACCTGTTTAATCGAAGTTCAAGTCAGTGGCGCACATGATGAATTAGCAGCGCGACAAATTGCCAAAACCATTGCGGGGTCTTCTTTAGTGAAGGCGGCCATTTTTGGTCATGACCCCAACTGGGGACGGATTGCGGCGGCTGCTGGACGGGCTGGAGTTCCTTTTGAACAGGAAAATCTCTCTATTAAATTAGGTGATATTTTACTGTTTGAAAATGGTCAACCTTTGTCTTTTGATAAGGCTGCGGCCAGTGCATATTTGCAAGCAGCAGCTAGTGGTGAATATCTGCAATCGGATACGGTGTTAATTTCCGTCGGTGTAGGTCATGGTCATGGTGTTGGTAAGGCTTGGGGCTGTGATCTCAGCTATGATTATGTGAGGATTAATGCTGAGTATACGACGTAAATAGATTAATTAGCCTTGGAGATTACAGAGGAAAGCACTCGGACATAAAATCAATCGTTTCAGAGATATGTTATTGCCCAAATGCCTCGCCCTTAAATCTCCTCAATTATTCGGTAGGGGCGGGGTTTCCCGCCCTCTATTGTATTGCATCCCACCGATAACAGTTGATCAAAAAATATTTGACATTGCTAAACACAGTTAAATCTGCGTGTTATATTTATGATCATATCTATTTTTTCTTGTCATACCTGTTGCTTTTTACTAAGTATTGGGTAAAATATAAATATACCTATAAAACATACAGATGGAGTCTTTTGTTATCACAGATCACCAAGAGAGTCGTTATGATCGTCATCATCTCATTGATTGGTGGGATCAGCAACGACTAAAAGCAGCTAAAATCCTAGTTGCTGGTGCAGGTGCTTTAGGGAACGAAGTCTTAAAAAATCTGGCTTTGGTGGGTGTGGGAAATATCACAGTTATTGACTTTGATACAGTTTCCATCACTAACCTCACTCGTTCGGTTTTATTTCGAGAGTCTGATGTCGGTTTACCAAAAGTAGAAATTGCCCGTCAAAGGGTATTAGAACCTCATGGTGAATCTTGGTTAAAACCAGAAATGTTAGTTAATCTCCCAACAACTAACTATGATATAATTCCTGAATCTGATATTTTGAATACTTTAGAAATAGAAGCAAATGTAAAAATTGAATGGCAAGATATGAGAATATCACAAGGGACAAATAATATTGAATGGATAGACATGAGATAAACTCATATCCTGAAAATCCTGAAATCCTGGACATCCTGATATGACTACACCACACTTCGCTATCAGACAAAATGCAAATATGTTACAATATCAATAGACCTGATCAGCAAAATAACTATGAACAACTTAACCTTGGAAAACTTCTTCAAACAAGTAGATACTTTAACAACAGAAGAAAAAATAGAATTAATCAATTATTTAACTAGACAAATAGAAAATCAGCCAATTCCAACGACATCTAAAAACCTAGTAGAAGTATTACAAAATTCTCCTTTAGTTGGAGTAGATTTAGATTTAGAACGTGACCAGGATTTTGATAACCGCAACATAGAATTATGAACTATATTTTAGATACAAATATCGTTTCTGAATTAATTGCCAAACAACCAAATCAAACAGTAATAGAGTGGATTAAAACTTTAAATCCAGAAAATCTACTTCTGAGTGTCATCACCATTGGAGAAGGGATAGATATTCTGGTAATTAATCCTTTTGAAAACCTAAGATAATCTGAGTAAATGAGAAAAAGTACAAATCAACATCTCTAAAAAGTCGGGTATCTATTCACTTAACCTAGATACCGGACTCCTTGAAGAATTGGAGATGCTCCTGAAATTATAGCCCAAAACTTTCCTTTACTGTCATTAGAACAAGTTTATGGCGCGATCGCCTTCTATCTTGCTAACCGTGAAGCAATTGATACTTATTTAAAGCAAGGTGAAGCAGAGTTTAAAAAATTACAACAATTAACTAGAGAAAAAAGTCATTTATTATACCAGAAATTAAAAAACCAGTCAAATCCAAAAATGGGAAACAATATAAAGACTAATTCATAAGTATCAGGATTTTAGTGAATTGGTATACAAAGTTTTAGACTGTTGGGTTTCGTACCTCAACCCAACCTACATCAATCCAAAATCCAAAATCTAAAATCCAAAATGGGATAAGTAGATCAACACAATTAAGCGTAAAATATCAAGTTAATAGATACCCGACTTCTCAAAGAAGTCGGGTATCTGGGTTTTAGGTGTTTTAACCTTCGCGTACTTATATACTAAATATAAATTGCTTGAATATTTAAGAAACTTTTACCTGGCGGTGTATCTTATGAGATTACGTTCACTTCAATTGATTTTTATAGCTGGTTTAGTGGGTTTACTTTCCTGGATATGGACTCCCACAGCCTCGGCGTTAACACAACTGAAATTATTTGATATTTCCTACCACAATTGTCCACCAGAATTAGCCACCGGAACAGTCACCAGCAACGGTTCAAATTTCGCTAGTTGCTTTCTAGTTACTGGTAAGGTAGAAAACAAGACCTATAAAACTGTCTATGATGCGGATATTTTTGGCCGCATTTATGATAAAAATAATGATCCTATATTACAAAATCGTACTCGTCTCGGTTCTATAGCCGAAGTTCCCCCAGGAGTTAGCGATTTTGAATTTCGTATTTCTGTACCTAGTAATCAACCTTTACCATTGCAGCTTAAACAGTTTAAGGCTGCGGGTTTTAGCAGTCAGGTTAGAAGATAAGCTGTTACGCACCTACATTTTGCGGAAAAACTTAACCTCAAAGGTTTTCCGTCTAGTCTCTTATAACGGGGATTTATACCCCGTTTTTTGTACCAACCCTAATTATAATCCCTGGGTCAAACCGCTACCAGCTAAACCGCGGAGAATATCACCAACAATGTTCAATGCTACAAATGCTAGGATAGGGGAGAAATCCATGCCTCCCAAAGGGGGAATAATGGAGCGAAACAGATTTAGGTAGGGGTCGCTAATTTGGCTCAAAGCCGCAAAGGGCTGATTATACCAGTTAACAGAGGGAAACCAAGTCAATAGGACTCGAATAATTAGCAAACAACTGTAAATGAATACAAACTTGTCCAGGGTGGTAATGAGTAAATTCATGGATGGGTAACTTTCCTGTTAAATGTCAAACATAGATTCATGATTGATTTTAATTTAGCGCACGTCACAATTGTGTGGCTATCAATATAACTAAGGAAATCCTGAAGACGGTTTATTCATTGCCAACAGATGAATTGTTGTTGACATTTCCCAACTGCTTCCGCACATCATCTATTGTGGCATTGAGTTGGGCAATTTTATCTTCAAGCGATCGCCTGGTTGCTTCTATTTCGACATTTTCACGGGATGAGGCTTTAATTTGCCGTCTTTTGGCTGTTCCTGACTGGGAATCAGTTTCACTACCAGTTAAACCTTCTTCCTCTTCATTTGCCAGTCTAGCATCTAAGCGTGAACTAATCACCGCACCTAAAACACCGCCAACCACACCTCCTATCAATGTTCCCAGCATTAACCCACTAGCAAAACCATCTTGTTGACTCATATTTTTACCGCCTTCCTTGAAAATAAGCAACTTTGACAATACTTTAGCTATTTTCACAGACTTAGCCGCATCCTGTGTTAAGTCCCAAAAATGCGATCGCCCGCATCCCCCAATCCTGGTACAATGTATCCTTGATCATTCAGTATTTCATCAATAGTAGCGGTGTAAATAATCAAGCCAGGATAAGCAGCAGCCAACTTTTGCAAAGCCGGAGGACAAGCAACCACAGATACAATTCTAATCAAAGCCGGGTCAACACCTCTTTGAGTCAATTCCTCCATTGCTACCATTATAGAACCTCCTGTAGCCAACATTGGCTCAGTGATTAACACCCGTGTTTCCGGAGCAAATTTTTCCGGCAGTTTATTCAAATAACAAACCGCTTCTAGAGTTTCTTCATTTCGCGCCAAGCCAAGATGATAAACTGACGCTAAGGGCAGTAAACCCTGCGCTCCCTCTAACAAGCCTAACCCAGCCCGCAAAATCGGCACAACCGCCACAGGCATGTGGGGATCAATAAAAGTTGCTGGACAGGTGGCCAAAGGCGTTTGCACAGTCGTTTCTTGAGTTGGTAGCCACTCTCTCACCGCTTCATAAGTGAGCCATCTGCCTAATTCAGTAATAGCAGAACGAAATAATACCGATGGTGTAGCTACATCACGGGCAACGCCTAACCAGTGCTGAATTAGGGGATGGGGTGGGACATAGATACGCAGTTGTTGTTGCGTCATAACCAAAAATGGGCGGCTTGATAATTGTCTTTTTACTGAAAAATCATCATACAGCAGAATTCATAGAGTCAGGCGTAAAATCCGCACCATACTTCCCTTCCTGACAAGCTGGCAAAATTTATTGATAATTATTATCATTAATAGTTGACAAGAATTCTCAATCATGGTTATATTAATATTCGAGTGTTCTCCTCTCTTTAAAGGATCGGTAGACGGGATAAGTCTGCTGCTGCTGACTTTTCCCACTTTTTTATAGTTATGACACAAGCTAAAACTAAAGATAAATATTTTTCCCAATTACCAATTACCTACTATGATAAATTCCCCATTATTTGATGTCATTATTATTGGTTCTGGTATTGGTGGCCTAGTTACAGCCAGCCAATTAGCGGCAAAAGGGGCAAAAGTTCTAGTTCTAGAAAGTTATGTCATACCAGGTGGTAGTGCCGGGTATTTTCAAAGACAAGGATATACATTTGATGTCGGTGCATCCATGATTTTTGGTATGGGAAGTCAAGGTACAACCAACTTACTCACCCGTGCCTTAGATGCGGTCAATATTACTCTAAAAACCATTCCAGATGATGTCCAAATTCACTACCATCTCCCAGATAATTTAGATATTAAAGTTGATAGAGATTATGAAAAATTTTTACAAAATCTGATTGCTTATTTTCCCCATGAAGCCAAAGGAATAAGGCGTTTTTATGATGAATGTCAAAAAGTATTTAACTGCCTAAATAATATTGAATTATTATCCTTAGAAGAACCTAGATATTTATTGCGGGTATTTCTCAAAAATCCCTTAGCTTGTCTAGGTTTAGCTAAATATTTACCATTAAATGTAGGAGACGTTGCACAACGTTATATTAAAGATCCGCTATTATTAAAATTTATTGATATAGAATGTTATTGTTGGTCAGTAGTTCCAGCGGCCATGACACCGATGATTAATGCTGGTATGGTGTTTTCTGATAGACACTATGGCGGAGTAAATTATCCTCAAGGTGGAGTGGGCAAAATTGCTGAAAAATTGGTGACAGGTTTAGAAAGAGCTGGTGGTAAAATTCAATATCAAGCCAGAGTCACCAAAATCATTATAGAACAGGGAAAAGCTATTGGTGTAGAATTAGCCAATGGTCAGACCTATCACGCAAAAACAGTAGTATCTAATGCTACCCGATGGGATACCTTTACAAAATTACTGCCACCAGAAAATATCCCAGCTAATGAGAAACTATGGCAACAAAGGTATGAAAAATCTCCCAGTTTTTTAAGTTTGCATATAGGTGTAAAAGCATCTGTATTACCTTTAGGGACCCAGTGCCATCATATTCTTTTAACAGACTGGCAAGAAATGACGGCCGCACAAGGGACAATTTTTGTCTCCATTCCTACGTTGCTTGATCCCAACTTAGCACCTCCAGGATATCATATTATCCATGCCTTTACCCCTGATTGGATAACTAATTGGCAAGGACTTTCACCAAAGGAATATGAAGAGAAAAAAGAAATAGCGGCGGGGCAAATTATTGACAGACTGGAAGCCATTTTTCCTGGTTTAGATGCTGGTTTAGATTATTTAGAAATTGGCACTCCTCGCACCCACCGCCGCTTTTTAAACCGGATAGATGGAACCTATGGACCTATACCTAAACGTAAATTATGGGGGTTATTAGCAATGCCTTTTAATCGCACTGCTATTCCTGGTTTATATTGTGTAGGAGATAGCACCTTTCCCGGGCAAGGTTTAAATGCGGTAGCTTTTTCTGGGTTTGCTTGCGCTCACCGGATTGGTGTAGATTTGGGAGTGAAGAAATAGATAAGCTGTTAAGCACAAAGTTTGTAGTGAGGAATAAATTCCTCATTTGAGGTATTTAATGAAACGTGAGTTCGACGAAAATAATTTGACTCCTCTGGTAAACCTCTCCCTAACCCTCTCCTAATAGGCTTAAAATTCCGATTTTATACTGCTAAAAACAAACTAATATGCCCCTCTCTGCATCGGAGATGGGTTGGGGTGAGGTTCAATGACTCCTACGTTGTCACCCTACCCTATCGAATTCACGTTAATGAAAGAAATTTTTAGGAGAAAAGCCTTTTTTCTTAGGTATATATTCAGAACAATCTACGGCTTTTTCAGTGAGGACAGAATCAGGTTTAACGGCACATTTTAAATAATGATTATTGGCATAAAATTGGCATTTTTTACAAGGTACTTTTGTTAGAAAATCGCTTTTTAAATATACTTTATCGTCTCCATAAGTACGTATTTTATGAAAAACTAGTAGAAAAATAACCCAAACTAAAATGAATCCTAGAGGTGCTAAAGATAGTGCTAAATCTGGTATTTGGATGTTTTGATATTCTACTTGAGATTTTTCCTGTTTAACAGTATTTTTAGCAATAGGAAATTTGGTATTGTCAGCTATAAATGTATTTTTTAAGACTTGATCTCTATACATATTATTTCCCTTATTTATGTCTAATGGTTCTTAATTGACAAATAGGACAGAACCAGATTCTCAAGCCCTCAAGGTTTTTATCGGGTTGTGCTATTGCTTCGCCCAACCTCCTTTTTGTGAATGTAATCCTATGGCAATATAGTTTCTAATTATAGGTTTAGCAAAAGAAAAGCTTAATTATCTCTGTCCATAGTTTTGATTTTGATGATTTTTTAAAGTCTGAATATATACCTAAAGTGATAGTTGTATTTAAAAAAAAAGAGTGGTAAATACTCACTCTAGGTATAATTATTAATAGTGTTTTATTAATTATGAATTATCGCCTATTCCTGTTTCTTTAATCTAGCTTTGACATCGGCAGCAAAGTCTTCATATCTGCGTAACAGCACTAGTTTACCGCAAGCGAGGAGGGGGCTATAATAGAATCGCTAATTATCATTAGACATAAGAGTGAAAATTATCTATAAGGGTTTCGTGGTTATGCACATTTAATTACCACCAAATGTCTATTAATTAAACGTAGATGAAATACTTGATGATTTTTTAACTAGGGGGTATTTCTTCGACGGGACGGATAATAGTTGGTGATGGGGTGAGTTCTGGTTGAAAGATGCCTTGTAATGCTTGTTCTAAGGTTTTGGCCATAATGATGCGGTTTTCATAGGCGACAATGACTCGCACTAAGGTGGGTAAACTATTTTGGGTTGCTTCTAAATAAATTGGTTCAACGTAGAGTAAGGATTGTTCCATGGGAATGATGAGAAGATTACCTTGAATTACTCTCGAACCTTGACGATTCCAAAGGGAAATTTGTTGAGAAATAACTGGATCTTGATTAATTCTAGCTTCTATTTGTTCTTGTCCATAAATCAATCGTTCTTTGGGGAAGTTATATAATAGTAATTTGCCATAATTTTCGCCGTCGGAACGTGCGGCTAACCAAGCAATTAAATTTGTTCGTTGTTTGGGTGTATAGGGTAATAAGAGAATAAATTCTTCAAAGGAGACGTTAGGAAGACTGGTAATTAAATAGTAAGGTTCAACGGGTCGGGTTTTATCACCGTAGATTTCGTTGGGAATTTGCCACTGATCTTCCCGATTATAAAAGACTTGGGGATCGGTCATGTGGTAAATCATTAAACGTTCTGATTGAATTTTGAAAAGGTCTACTGGATAACGAATATGACTATGAAGATTGGAGGGTAAATTAGTTAAAGGTTGAAACATTTGGGGAAATATTTTTGTCCAAGCTGTAATGATGGGATCTGAAGGATCGGCAATGTAAAATCTGACTGTACCGTTATAAGCATCAATGACAACTTTGATGGAGTTGCGAATATAGTTGATATTGTTTGTACCTGGATCGGAATAGGGATAGCGATCGCTTGTGGTATAAGCATCAACTATCCAATAAAGATAATTTTCTTTGCCAGGGAATTGTTGATTTTCATTGTCTGTATTAGCATCCGCAGCAACTAAATAAGGATCACTATCGAATTTTAAGAAAGGTGCAATTTCTCGAATTCTTTGGTTAATATTACGACGAAATAAAACTTTAGTTTCTGGAAGAAAATCCCCTGTAAATATCATTCTCCAGTCTTTTAAATATATGGAAAATAGCAATCTTCGCCATAGAGAGTTAATTGTAATTCCACCGGATCCATCATAAGTATTATAAACATTATCAGAGCCACTAGGATAATCTAATTCTCTGACTTTTGTTCCGGTCATGACGTGAGTATTAGTAATTTCTCCGTAGTAAATACGGGGTTGGCCAATGGGAATACTTTCCCGAATATCTGGACTAGAAGTATTTAAAGCTTTGCCATTTTGACTAATATCTTTAACGAAATATTCTGGTAAACCACCAGCAGCTACAGTATTTACAGGACTAATTGTAAAGCCATAACCATGGGTATAAATCATATTTCGGTTAACCCATGTTTGTGCTTGGGGTGGGACATTTTGATAATTTAATTCCCGTGCAGAAATTAGTACCTGTTGTTTATCTTGATTATATCTTTGCAACTTATTCTTAATAGAATATCTATCAATATCAGCATCCGCAAATTGATAATAAGGGCGAATTTGTTGTAATTCTCGATTAGTTTTTAATAATGGTTCTTGATCCCAAAGTCGAATATTCCGAATTGTTAAGGCGTTAGCTTGAATATCAGCTTCTGTTAATTTTCCTATCGGGTTAAATATTTGGGAGTCAATGAGATCTAAATTAAATGCTTGCCGGGTAAGATCAATATTACGCTGGATGTAAGGTGATTCTTTTTGTAATTCATTGGGTTCAACAATAAAGTTTTGTACTACCATTGGTAAAATAAAATTACCGACAATAATAAAAGTAAGATAGATAAATAAGCTATAAACTATCCAGCGTAGATGAGAGAATTTTGTTTGCCAAAATATAGTTATCCATAATAGATAAAATCCTAAAAATAATGATAAAATAGATAAAAATGTATTAGCAGGTAATTGGGCTTGAACATCAGTATAACTAGCCCCATAACTAACTCCATTATTAGAATATAGGATTTGGTAGCGACTGAGAAAATAATTTAACCCAATGACTAAAAGCAAACAACCCATTAACCCATATAAATGGCGTATTTGGGGAGAAGAAAATCCGGGAAAAATCCCTTGACTGATACTATTAGCTGATAATAAATAATTAATAGTAACACTAATAAATCCATACAAACACAATCCTATTAACCAAAATTCTAAAAGTTCCCAGATAGGTAGAGAGAAAATGTAAAAACTAATATCTTTACCAAATAGAGGTTCCGAATAATTAAAAGGAATACTATGGAAGGATAAAAGCAGTTTTGACCAATATTGAGATAGTATGCAAGCAAAAAGAACACTAAAAATAATAGCGATTATTCTGAGTAAAAGTTGATGATAAATTAACAACGCAATAGATAATACTACTATTAATGCTAAATACGACTTGCGGTTAACAATTTGGTTTCCCAAATTTAAAATTATTTTTGGTAAGGAAATTAAATGTAAAGATAAACTGGAATCATTAATACTTTTCCCCCAATAGTAAAAAGCAATTTCTCCATAATAAGCTAACATTAAACATACTAATAAACTCAGTCCTAATATTAGGGGTAATAGTAGTATCAGTTTAATTTTACTATTATAAATATCTGCTGGATAATTTTGATCATTCTGATGATGTTGGGGACTGAGAAAAGTAGTTAGTTCTCGACTTAGTTTGGTTGTCCTCCCTCCCATAGGATGATCAAATTGGCTATGTTTTAGTTTTTGTGTTAAAGTAAAATTTCCTAAAAAATAAGCTAAACTGAGACTAAATACACATAGCCAGATACTACCCTGAGTTAATAATCTTACTAAAAATACTTGAATATAACCAAGTTCTTGAAACCATAATATTTCTGCACTCAGATGGGCGGTTATATCGAGAAATAACCACACAGCTAAAAATACTATTAAAACTTGAACATACCATTTTCTAAACATTTTTTGCAACTGATAAATTTGATTTTAATTTGATACTTGTACTAATGTTATATTTATGACCGAAAATTATGCTTACTAGTGTTGATCGGTGATTATTTGTACGTCATTAGTCAGTTTGTTTTTCAAACATTCTTGGAGAAATCTTTGGGGGATTTCTCTACTTTCTCCCCAATGTTGATGAATATAGGAAGCATGAACATTAGGTAAAAACCAACCTTCAAAACCTGTATGTTCATCACAATCATAACGATAGGTATTAAATAGTGGTTGTGGAGAATTGGAGATTACATGAGAACGATGAAATTCATGACCAAAAATGTTTTTATTGATATCCATTAAAAAAGTATTTTCTAAAACTACTGCGCGACGATATCCTAAAGTTAATCTTTTATCCATTTGTGCATGAGTGGGTAATATTCCCACCATTGGCCAAGATTTACCATCAAAATCAATAATTTGCTCACATAAATACATCAATCCTCCACATTCACCAATGGTGGGTATCCCCGCTAAAATTGCATTTTTAACTGCTTGAATGACGTTAATATTTGCAGATAATTGGGGTGCAAATACTTCAGGAAAACCACCACCAAAATACATTCCTTGGATATCTTTTGGTAGTTGAGTATCATTTAAAGGACTCCAAAATACTAATTCTGCTCCTAATTGTTGGAGTAAATCTAAGTTATCTTGATAGTAAAAATTAAAAGCTTGATCTCGCGCTACAGCAATTTTAACTGAGGAATTGGGAATTGGGAATTGGGAATTAGTAATTGGTAGAGATGATGATTTTAAAAGTGGTAGGAGTTGATCCCAATCAAAATAAGCATCTCCTAAATCTGCCATATTATGAATAATTTGCTCTAATTCTGGTATTTCTCCGGTGGGAATTAACCCTAAATGACGATCAGGAATAGTAATATTATCTTGTCGTCTTAAAACACCGATAATTGGTATTTGTAGAGGTGCTAGAGAATTTCTTAATAATGATAAATGTCGTTCACTACCCACGCGATTTAAGATTAATCCACCAATTTTAATTCTACTATCAAAAGAACAATAACCGTGAGCAATTGCTGCAACTGAACCGGATAAACGGCTACAATCAATTACTAATATAATTGGTATATCTAATAATCTGGCAATATGTGCTGTGCTGCCAAAATTTGATAATTGGGCAACACCATCAAATAAACCCATGACACCTTCAACTAAGCTATATTCGCACTGGGAAGCATGAAGGTGAAAACATTTCTGAATATAAGTTTCTGAAGTCAATACAGGGTCTAAATTGCGCGAAGGAAGACCAGCCACATATTGATGAAACATGGGATCAATATAATCCGGTCCAACTTTAAAAGGTTGAACTTTAAAACCGCGACGACGTAAAGATGCTAATAGGGTAAGTGTAACTGTGGTTTTCCCTACTCCGCTGCGTTCTCCGGCAATAATTATAGACATAGATCAACAATTAAAAATTCAAAATTAATACCAATTTTATGTGAAACTGCATATATTTACCCTTCGGCTTTGCCGTCCCCCTTGGTAAGGCTACGGTGTTACACGCAAGTCCTATCTGTCTTTGTTTTGTGCTTATTTAGCCCCCTAAATCCCTGAAGTTTGGGGACTTTGAAATTCTTATTCCGCCAGAATTGGGGGTTAGGAGGCATTAAAACCCTATTAAGCAACTTGATTAGACTGTACACCCTAACTTGGTAAGGGGGACTGGGGGTATTTTTGTGTGCATCAAACAACTAACAATTATACTTCCCGTTGTCTTTCTTCAATGTCCATGGGAGATATCATACTCTTGATTTTCTCAATATCTGTCATCATTATAATGATACACTCTATGGCAATATAACATTGAATTTGTTTACCACGACGATTAGTAGCATTAACAAGTATTTCCTGAAATCTTTTTCATGGGAAACGCCTTTAGATTAATATAATTTAGATGCTTCTTCTATGGTTATATTTGCTAGTTTATACTCTAGCACAAAGAGAAATTAGATCCGCTTTAAAATTATTTAACCCTAATTATACTTTAAAAAATTAATTGGGAAAAGCTATAAACAATTCAATTATGCGGTGGATAGAAGTAGATTTCGTAATAACCGATTGTGACAGTTGAGGGTGCGGAATGTGGGATCTAAATTCAATAGCATCTGAACCTTACAGTTAAGGGCGGGAAAACCCCGCCCCTACATAAATAGCAATAATTAACTTGAAAGCCTAACCAGAAGTATCTTACTTCTGAGCTTCAGCAATGGGAACCCACTCAGTGTGGAAAGATCCTTCTTTGTCAATACGTTTGTAGGTGTGTGCGCCGAAATAGTCGCGTTGTGCTTGAGTTAAGTTTTGTGGCAAGCGATCGCGGCGGTAGCTATCAAAGTAATCTAAAGAAGCGCCAAAAGCAGGAACAGGAATACCCAACTTAGCAGCAGTCACTATTACTTCCCGCCAAGCAGCTTGTCTATCAAGAATTGTTTGCTTAAATTCAGGTGCTAACAACAAGTTAGGTAAAGCTGGATTTTCGTCAAATGCCTTCTTAATCTTATTCAAGAAACCAGCGCGAATAATACAACCACCCTTCCAAATTCGAGCCATTTCGCCCAAATTCAATTCCCAATTGTAAGTTTTGGAAGCTGTAGATAACAGCGCCATACCTTGAGCATAAGAGCAGATTTTGGAACAATAAAGAGCATCACGCACCATGTTCACAAAAGCTGCAATATCGCCACCATACTTAGCATTAGGTCCGCTGATTTGTTTAGAGGCAGCAATCCGTTCATCTCTAATAGAAGACATAATCCGGGCATTTACCGCCGCAGTAATTGTCGGAATTGCCACACCTATATCTAAAGCAGTTTTTACAGTCCAAAGACCAGTTCCCTTTTGACCGGCTGCGTCAACAATCAAATCAACCAGAGGAATCTTACTTTCTGGATCAACGTAGGGGAAAATATTGGCTGTAATCTCAATCAAAAATGAATCGAGTTCGTCAGTTGTATTCCATTGGGTAAAAACTTCATGGAGTTGTGCTGCACTTAAACCACCTACATTTTTTAGCAAATCGTAGGCTTCTGCAATTAACTGCATATCACCATACTCAATACCGTTGTGAACCATTTTCACATAGTGACCAGAACCACCGGGTCCAATGTAAGTTACACAAGGGCCATCATCAACTTGAGCTGCGATTTTATTGAAAATAGGGGATAGGTACTCATAAGAGCTTTTTGTGCCACCAGGCATGAGAGAAGGACCATTTAACGCCCCTTCTTCACCACCACTTACGCCCATACCGATATAGCGTAAACCGGTGGGTT
Organism: Cuspidothrix issatschenkoi CHARLIE-1; assembly: GCF_002934005.1. Lineage (GTDB taxonomy): Bacteria > Cyanobacteriota > Cyanobacteriia > Cyanobacteriales > Nostocaceae > Cuspidothrix > Cuspidothrix issatschenkoi. The sequence continues at coordinate 35,858 of NZ_PGEM01000025.1, forward strand.
CTAATTCTTGAGTACGTCTTTCAGTATCTTCAAACCAGGAGTTGCCACCGTCAATAATGATATCACCCTCTTGCAGTAAAGGTTTAAGCTGTTCAATTACCGCATCAACAGGCTTACCAGCTTGCACCATTACCAAGATTTTCCGGGGGCGTTCCAATGAAGCGACAAATTGTTCCAGGCTAAAAGCCGCTCTCACGTTTCGTCCTTGAGCACGGAGTGCCATGAAGGCATCGGTTTTTTCACGAGAGCGGTTGTAAACTGCAATTGGGAAGCCATTGCGCTCAACGTTGAGAGCGATATTTTCGCCCATGACGGCTAATCCAATCACACCAAAGCTTTGTAGGGTCATAGTTTGTGTTCAAATCTTTTTTTTGGGTTGGCTCTTTGTCTTGCAGATCCTTTCTCTATTAAGGGTAGTCCGAGATTTTGGCTTCACTCCTAAAGAAGATATTAAGAGTTTTTGTAGAATTTAAGAAATCATCACCCACATCAATAATTGATTTTAATTTGTATCGAAGTCAACAATTTAGTGACAAAATTTGGAAAATTAAAATACATAGCAGAAGGCAGGGGAGCAGGGGAGCAGGGGAAAAATATAAGTGATGAAACAAAATTAATTACACAATTGATTTTTCTGTTCCCTGTTCCCTGTTCCCTGTTCCCTGTTCCCTGTTCCCTGTTCCCTTTGTTTCAATAGTAAGGAGGATGAAAAAATGTTGGCTTATCTCTTAGCGTTAGTAGTTAGTTTTGGCAGTCTATCCATTTATCTATCAGCTTTCTTTTTTCCAGAAATTCATCGCAAGCAAGATTTTATCTGGAGTGGAGTCGGGCTATTCTACGCTTTGATCCTCTGGATTTTTGCACCCCGAATTACCGGCGGTTTATTGTTGGGTCATATAGCTAGTGTGTCCATGCTGGTGTGGTTTATCGCCCAAACTCTCTTACTACGGCGACAGTTGACTCCAGAAATACAACAAACCTCCGTCCCTAGTCCTGAATTAGTCAAAGCTAGTCTACAAACTCAAATATCCAATTTTTCTATTTCTGAGAAACTAGGACAAATATCAGGATTTTTTAGTGGTTTGTTGACCGGTACAAAAGCAAAGGTACAGCAAACTGTGAGTAAAAAGCCAGTTACCACAACACCCACACCGGAACCAGTGGACAAAACTGAACCAACTCCAACTGTTTCTAAAGTCACCATTGTGGAAACCACAGACACACCACCTACCTCAGAACTGATTAATCAACCAGAAGAAACTCCAACGGTCTTAGAAGTTAGCGTTCCTGAATCATCACCCCGGGAAACCACAGAACCAGCCATACCTGACAAGATGGAAAATGTAGTGGAAATTACTGAAACTATTGTTGAGGTGACAGAAACGGAAGTATTTGTTGCCGTCGAACAAACTATCGAAACCGCCAGCGCTACCCCAGAAACAGCCCCAAATCCACCTACATCCGACTTATTACCAACTGGGGAAGCAAAATCAGAAGGGGAAGCACCATCAGCACAAATACCATTAGATAAACCTGCTGAGAATTAAGTTACTGATAAAAACATCCCATCAAGTTGAGGACAGGATGTAGGGATTAGGGAGAAAAAGCGGTTATAAGTAGGTGGAAGTGAAATTACCAAAATGTGTAAAATCGCCTAACACTTCTTGACTCTTGCCTTTGGTTACTGAGCTAGTCGAAGGATCGAAGTAAGTCGAAGTATTGCCTCTTACCTGTTACCTTCCCACAAAGACAATTGTTAATACTAACTAACGATTTTTTCGGGTTTGCCAAGAGGATTTACGCAACTAATTTCCCCAATAGAAAGCACATCTGGGCAATTTATAATCGTGATTTAGCAGGATTAAATCCTAATTGTGATAACAAACGCTCAAGATCGAAATGTTTAGACATAAGAGAGCGAATGCACTCTATTTTAATTGGTTCATGGACACGGACCTGGCCAAAGGTGCGTTCAATAATTTCCACCGTGGTGAGGGTATCGAGATCCACAGACAAAATTGGAATTTCTAACTCTTCGGCACGACTGAGAATAAACGCTGGCGGGGGCAGTTGTCCGGTTAAAATTAGACATTGAGTAGAGGTTTCCAAGGCTGCTTGCTGAATTTCTACGCGATCGCCTCCTGTCACCACCGCCATATTTCGCCGTTTACGGAAGTATTTCACAGCAGAGTTGACATTCATCGCCCCAATAGCCAGACTTTCCACCAATAAATCTAAGCGATCCAGGCGACACAGCACATCCGCTTTTAACTGCTTCACCAATTCCTCAACACTGACACTGCGAAGTATATCGCTTTTCGGCAATATTCCTAGTACAGAAATATTATGGTTTTCCAAATATGGCAGCAAGAGTTTAGTCACTAACTCTAATTTGTCATCAGGCACTTCATTAATTACTACACCCATTAGTCCTGAACCTAATTTTTGTTTAGCAGATAACAATCCTTCTACAGATGTTAGTGATTGATAACGACAAATTAGGAGTACGGGAGCATCTAATTTTTCTGCTAATTCCAGCAAGGATAGTCCAAATAAATTTCCTTCTGATAAATTAGCTGGGCCTTCTAACAGTACCAAATTACCTCTAGGTATTTGTGAATACTGCTGTACTAATAACTGCTGATAGTTAGTTATATCTTCTCCCTCTAAGCGTTTTTGAACACTTACTTCATCCAAAGATAATAAAGTGGGAGCAATACGGTTGTCTGGAAGGTTCAGACTATGAGTAATAAACTGGACATCTTCTTCTACAACAGTTCCCGCAGATGTCTTCACAAAACTACCCACAGGTTTGCCATATCCAATATCCAAACCATGAAGTTTTAGCTGATGAGACAAACCTAAAACTGTTGCAGATTTGCCACTGTAAGCTTCAACTGATCCAACCAGCAAATATTTAGCAGGTGTTGGCACTTATGCACTCCTAATTTCAAAAGTTTGTAAAACTCAGCTAGGTGTCTACTAATTTTAGTTCTTTCTGGTGGCAGGTAAACAGCTATAGCAATCCTAAACAAATAAAAATTCAAAATTAAGGATCGATTAATTTAGCTCAAGGCATGATAATAGAAACGAAATTATGCCCTTAAATATAAAAATACGCTTATTATTCCACAACAGCGTATTCATAAAATATTGTTTACAAAAACTCACGCAAGAACTCAAATGGATTATCTTCCCAACAGGGTTCAGGTACTAGCAGCACCAATTTGCTATTTATTTCCTTTTCAATCTCATCACCATCATCTCTATCAAATTTTATATTCTGCTTCCACTAATTTCACACCAAACACCTCTATAAAAGATGCTGCAACTACGGAATATACCTGCTCACAAGTAATATCAGGAATCCAGGCAGCTAAACTACTCACAGGCTTATCAACAATACCACAGGGAATAATTTCCTCAAATCCAGTCATATCTGGACAAACATTTAAGGCAAATCCGTGCATAGTAATCCATTTGCTAACTTTTATTCCTATAGCAGCAACTTTATATCCTTCTATCCATACACCTGTAAACCCAGGCAGACGTTCTCCCCGCAAATCATAGTTTGATAAAGTACGAATTAATACTTCCTCAAGTTGACGTAAATACCAGTGTAAATCCTGACGGTAGTGCCGTAGGTTTAAAATCGGATAACCCACTAACTGACCAGGACAATGATATGTAACTTCCCCGCCTCTTTCAATCTGATGTACATTAAAGTTACTTTTGTCAAGGTCGAATTTGATAAACTTTGGATCTGCTCCCGTTCCCAAAGTGTAAACAGGTGGATGTTCCAACAAAATTAGTACATCATCTAAATTAGGGTTATGAATACGTTCCCTCACTAGCGATCGCTGCCATTCATGGGCAATTGGGTATGCCATTAATCCAGGATTATATAGTAAACAAGGATACTGATTAAATTGGGTGCTAGAAATCATCAGTAATTAGTGATTGGTAATTGGTGGTTGGTGATTGGAAATATCAAAGATAAATATTTTCGATCCCAAACCTCTGATGTTCCAAAAATATAGCTAACAAATGTCAAGCTATGCAAAGGATCTTGAAGGAACGTCAAGGGAATATACTTTATAACCCATAAAGTGCTAGTTTAAATATATAACCTCAATGGTGTTCGGAGGACTTATCTGCAATCAGCGTCAACCACCCATCACCTACCCTTCGGGTAAGTGAGGGCTTGTAAAAGCCTAGTTGATCAGACTCAGTTCTTAACCGAACTACGTTAGAGGTAAGAGTGGGAGGCTCTTTGGAGCAAAATATTATGCCCAAAGTATTTGTTTTAGACACTGAAAAAATTTCAATATCTCAACAATATCTGGACTGATTCAAGGTATCTCTTGCAAATACTGTAAATCAATTCACAAAAAGGACGGTTACGAATATGGAAAATCAAAGATTTGTTAATTGCTCAACTGTCCCTTTCGTTGTTTGTGCTGGCGCACAAAATTACTCATCACATTTGAAAAAATTTCTTTGCATCAATTAAAATCAGATTACCCAAAAAGGTCATCTTCTCTATACAATGGGGAATAAGACTTAGGACAAAAGAAGACCAACCACTTCTACTTTTGTAAATTTCTAAAAGAAGTAGGCGTTGACAACAAACATATTGCAACTTGCCTAGTTCGGTAGTTTTGCTTAAATCACCAATTGCTTGGAAACAATTGGCAAGTCATCGGTAAGGATCAAAACTAATATCAAGACGATGAATAGCACAAACTTTAAAATGCAAAAAATCCCGAAAATGCTACAAGGTAGCGTCTTAGGAAGTCAGTCCCCATTTTTGTTAGTGGCAGTGATAGACCTTACCGCAATCTCTATTCCTACCCAAAAACATCATATATAATATTGAGCGGGAGAGTTTACATGAAACTTGTCATCCACGGTAAAAATATTGAAATCACTGATGCCATCCGTGAATATGTGCATCAAAAGATTGAAAAAGCAGTTAATCATTTTCAGAACATCACAAATGAAGTGGATGTCCATTTGAGCGTGGCTCGCAATCCCCGAATAAATACTAAACAAGCGGCGGAAGTAACTATTTATGCTAATGGTAGCGTCATCCGTGCAGAGGAAAGCAGCGAAAGCTTGTATGCAAGCATTGATCTAGTTGCAGATAAAATTGCTCGGCAATTACGAAAATATAAAGAAAGAAGGCAGGATCACAAAACCCAACCCATATCAACTAATGAAGTTGTAGCACCAGAACCAGTTGCAGCAGATTTAATTGGCGATCGCACTCCAGAATTACCCCAAGAAGTTGTGCGAACCAAATACTTCTCCATGCCACCCATGACAGTAGCAGAAGCCCAGGAACAACTACAACTGGTTGGCCATGACTTTTATATGTTTCACAACGCCGAAACCGGAGAGATTAACGTCATTTATGAACGCAATCACGGTGGTTATGGAGTCATTCAACCCCGCAATAACGGTAACGGCAACACCAAAAACGGTAAATCAGCTAATGCTGCTGTAGCCGAAAAAGCCCATAAAGCCTAACTTTAGGTGACAGGCAAGAGGCAAGAGGGAATCGGGAAATTCTTTCCCCTGCCCCCTGCTTTGTCTCAACAATAATTGTTTACACCAAGTTAATTACTTTGCCGCCAGAGTTTGCAGTGTTTTTAATGCTTCTTCAACATGACCCTTGAAGTTCAGCATAGAATCAAATACATATTGCACAATGCCGTTTTGGTCAACTACATAAGTCACCCGGCCGGGGATAAAACCAAAACCAGTAGTTGCACCATATTGTTTTCGTACTTTGTCACCTTGATCACTCAATAAAATAAAAGGTAGATTGTGTTTGCTGGCGAACCTTTGATGAGACTCACGAGAATCACCACTGACACCAATCACCTCAGCACCAGCAGCTTTAAACACTTCATATTCATCTCTAAAAGCGCAAGATTCTAGAGTACATCCTGGTGTATCATCCTTGGGATAAAAATAGAGGACAACAGATTTTTGACCGCGAAAATCACCAAGACTAACATTTTTACCATTTTGGTCCGGTAAATTAAAATTAGGTGCGGTATCTCCAACTTTGATAGCCATATTAAAAAAATCTAAATTACTTAATAAAAGTTTACCTTGAATCCTGAATTGAAGAGGAATATAGAATTGCTATTTGATTTTTAATTAGGAAAAAAGCCTTTTTCTTTCAACCATTTGGGCTTAAATCCTCCACCACAATCTTATTTAGACACTTCCAATAAAAAAAATACCCAGAAAGTTCTGATTCCCCTCCTCGGTTGCGGTGAATCCGAAGGGGAAGGGGTTAGGGGTCTTATTTTCAACTCAGGTGAACCCAAACTCTTTTCCTCCACACTCTTTACCCTGATCCCCTACCTTATCCCAAGGTAAATTATTTACGTTCACTTACTTAGTACAGATGGATATGGATATTTTTAGAATAGTTTGTAAAGAATCAAATCTCTACGCATGAAGCACCGGACACGTTAAAAATTAGACAAGAGATGATATTCTTAAATAAGATATTCTACATACATTTTTACGAGTTATGACTTATAAATTATCACGAATGGAAGTGATTCAGTCGCCAATTATTCCCGTTGTGGGAGAATTAATTAAAAACTCTCCAGGGACAATTTCTCTGGGGCAAGGTGTAGTTCATTATCAACCTCCAGAAACAGCTATTGAATTATTACCAAAATTTCTTTCTGAACCCAAAAATCATCTTTATCAAGCGGTGGTGGGTATTCCTGAATTATTAACAGTATTGGCACAAAAGTTATCAAAATTTAATGGGATTGATATTAATGAAGACAATGCTATTGTCGTGACAGCAGGTAGTAATATGGGATTTATGAATGCTATCTTAGCAATTACTTCTCCTGGTGATGAAATTATTTTAAATACGCCGTACTATTTTAATCATGAAATGGCGATTAAGATGGCAGGTTGTCAGCCTGTGTTAGTAACTACAGATGCAGATTATCAATTAATTCCTGAAGCCATAGCTAAAGCAATTACATCAAAAACCCGTGCTATTGTGACAATTTCTCCCAATAATCCCACAGGTGTAGTTTATTCAGAATCAGCGTTAAAACAAGTTAATCAAATTTGTCAAGATAGGGAAATTTATCATATTAGTGATGAGGCTTATGAATATTTTACTTATAATGAAGTAAAGCATATTTCTCCTGGGGCATTTCCAGGAAGTAATGAATATACAATTTCTCTTTTTAGTTTATCAAAAGCTTATGGTTTTGCTAGTTGGCGAATTGGTTATATGGTAATTCCTAAACATTTGTTAACTGCTGTAAAAAAGGTTCAAGATACTATTTTAATTTGTCCACCCGTGGTTTCTCAATATGCAGCATTGGGGGCGTTACAGGTAAAAGATAATTATTTAAAAGATCATATTTCTACAATTGCCCAAGTTCGAGAAATAGTAATTCATGCACTAGCATCTTTAGAAGATTTATGTACTATTACCAGTGCAAATGGGGCTTTTTACTTTTTCATAAAAGTGCATACGAAAATCAATGATTTGGAATTAGTAAGAAAACTGATTCAAGAATATAAAGTAGCGGTAATTCCGGGAACAACCTTTGGAATGGAAGATGGTTGTTATTTGCGGGTTGCCTATGGTGCATTACAAGCAGATACGGCCAAAGCAGGTATAGAAAGATTAGTCAAAGGTCTGCAAAGTATCGTATTATAACCGCATAACAAAAATTAACACTCGTATTTTATCCATGAGTCAAATAGTTTGGATAGCAAGACACGCTAACCGTCTCGACTTTGTAAATCCTGATTGGTTTCTTACCGCTGAAAGACGGTATGATCCACCTTTATCAGATGATGGTATGGTTCAGGCGCAGCAGTTAGCAAAACGACTCAAAGAGCAAAAAATCAGTCATATTTTTACTTCTCCGTTTTTGCGAACTATTCAAACTGCGAATGCGATCGCTGAAGTTTTGGATTTAGAGATTAAACTAGAAATAGGCTTGAGTGAATGGTTAAATCCCGAATGGATGACTGAAGAACCAGAAAAACTACCAATTTCCGCCTTAGTAGAATTATTCCCCAGAATTGATACTAGCTACACATCACGCATAGCTGCACAATATCCTGAAACCCATGAAAAAGTGCGGGAACGTTCAGCACAAACTGCCAGGTGTCTATCTACGGAATTTTCCCCCCATGATATCCTATTGGTGGCACATGGGGCTTCTGTTTTGGGTGCAGCAATGGGATTAGTGGGGGATATTGCCAAAACAGAAGTTAAAGCTTCTTTATGTTCTTTGGTAAAAGTTGTCCGTCAAGATTCGGAATGGTTGCTAGAACTAACAGGAGATACTTCCCATTTAACAAAAATTGAGGAAGTAGTGCGATTTGTGTAAATCTAGAATCGGGATTTTTTGCAAATCCCAACTCAAAATAACTTAGCAAAAGTAACGTATTAACTGATAAATTTTATGACCTTACTACTAGCAGGAGATATCGGTGGCACAAAAACTATTTTGCGTTTGGTGGAATTCTCAGAAACAGTAGGCTTAAAAACTCTGTATGAGGAGAGTTTTCCCAGTGGAGATTTTCCCGATTTAGTGCCAATCGTACAAAAGTTTTTGCACACAGCTAATTTTACCACACCTGAAAAAGCTTGTTTTGCGATCGCCGGTCCAGTCAGGGGAAATACTGCCAAACTAACTAACTTATCATGGTTTCTCGATACAGATCGGTTAATTCAAGAACTGGGTATTGTTTCGATTTCTTTAATTAACGATTTTGCGGCGGTTGGTTATGGTATTTTTGGCTTAACAAAACAGGATTTATTCACTTTACAAGTTGGTAAATATCAACCAGCAGCACCTATGGCTGTAATTGGTGCAGGAACAGGTTTAGGCCAGGGATTTTTAATTAAACATGGAAATCAATATCAAGTCTTTCCTTCCGAGGGTGGACACGCAGATTTTGCGCCCCGCAATGAGTTAGAATTTCAATTATTAAAATATCTTTTAGATAAACATAATATTGACAGAGTTTCTGTAGAAAGAGTAGTTTCCGGGTTAGGAATTATCTCTATTTACCAATTTTTGCGAGATCAACAAATAGCTACCGAATCTCCAGAAATTGGCCAAGCGGTGAGAACTTGGGAACAAGAAGCACAGAAAACCGAAAAAACAGTTGATCCTGGTGCATTTATTGGTAGTGCGGCATTGCAAAAAAGCGATCGCCTTTCTGAAAAAACCATAGAATTATTTGTTGCCGCCTACGGTGCAGAAGCGGGCAATCTTGCCCTCAAACTATTACCTTATGGAGGATTATACATTGCTGGTGGTATCGCCCCTAAAATCCTACCTTTAATCCAAAATGGTAGTTTTATGTTAAATTTTATCCAAAAAGGCAGAATGGGTTCTTTACTCAAAGAAATCCCCGTTCACATAATTCTTAACCAACAAGTGGGATTAATTGGTGCGGGTTTGTGTGCATCTAGGTTATAACTAGCAACGACACTAAAAACAGCATCTGCCAATTTTATAACTTATGAATAGCAAAATTGTACTATCTTTGATCGCCGTTACTCTTTTCTCTAGCGGTAATGCTGCATTGGCTGTACATTTATCCGAACCGAAAACCTCAGAGAAAAAGCCCATTGTTCCCCAAATAGTTCAACCAAAATGGAGAACATTTACGTCCCCAGATGGACGTTTTACAGTCCTAATGCCAGGAAAACACAAACAGAAAACCCAAATTCAAAAAACCTACATGGGGAAAATAAAATTAGAAATATTTTTAGCCCAACCCCCACAGCAAGAGGCAGCATATATAGTCACATACAATGAATTTCCTGATAGCTATGTGCAAATGAATAGTCCTCAAAAAATCATGGATGAAGCCCAATATATGGAATTAACAACTACCCAAAGTAGATTACTAAATCAGCGTAATATTCGCAGTTCTAACTTTCATCCTGGTAGAGAAATTGAATATGTCAACACCATCGGCAAAGTTACAAAAACGAGGATGTTTGTCGCTCATGATAGATTATATAAAGTCATGGCTATTGTTTCTAAAAAACAGCATGATAGTTTAAATAAAACAGTCACAGGCTTTTTAAATTCTTTTCAATTAGTGGTCAAACCTTAGCTAATTTTGTAAAAAAAACTAGGCGAACATAATTCACTACTACACAATAGACCTGTCTAAAATACAAAAAAATAGTAGGACGGTAAATTGAAGATATACCGTGGCTCTACCTCATATAAAAAATATTATCCTATCAATAAAAGGAATGCCTCACTCACCAGGCCGCCATGTATTAAATAGGTTAAAAAAAAAAGAAAAAATGAAGGATAAAAAACAGATCCTTCATTTTCCTGGGTTGATGTCGTTGATGTCTTATTGATGTGCGCCAGTATGGACAGTTTTTACCCATTTGAGACGTTTTGGTCGGAAAGACATTCTTGCGGTGGTGCTACTTATAACTACTAACCAATGCAACATATATAAATTGCCGCGTAGGGTTTGTAAAAGTAACATTAAATATGTAGATGGTTTAAATTGTTGCTCTGAGCGAATATACTGCAAACCAGCAAACATTCCTACTAGGGACATTCCAATGGATAAGCTGGTGACAGGAGTGAAGACGGGAGGACGATGACGAGCGATCGCCATTAAGATATCTGGTATTGCGGCTGTGGGCAAGATATACATCGTAAACATAAAGATCAGCAAGTCCCAGGTTTTCTTTGACCCCATGCGGTTTTTGAGAATGAGATCCCAATAGTCCAAATAACGTTGATAGCCACCTTCCGCCCAACGGTTGCGTTGATGCCAAAGGGCGATCGCATTGGTGACACCTTCTTCTTCTACTGGGGGGAAAAATACACATTCAATATCCCATCGATCTAGATGTAAACGAATAGTTAAATCTAAATCATCGGTAATGGTTTCCTCATTCCAGCCACCGCAACTGGTTAAAGCTTGACGACGGACAAATTGACCATTTCCCCGGAGTTCGCCAATACCACCAATGGTTGTCCTCTGTTGTTGAAACCACATATCTAAAACCATTTCCGCCATTTGTCCCTTAGTCCAAAAATTTTCTTTGGCATTGGCGATCGCTTTTCGCATTTGTACCGCCCCTACCTGTTGCTTTTCAAACAAAGGAACTACCTGTAATAACAAATCTGATGTAACTTGGGCATCGGCATCAAATACCGCAATAATATCTCCTTTAGTTCGAGGTAGAACTTGATTTAATGCCCCTGACTTACCACCACTAGCTCCAGAAGAACGGCTAAATATATTTAGTTGTTGATATTCCTGTTTTAATTCTGCTAGTAATTGTGGTGTACTGTCTGTACTGTTATCATCAATAATCCAGACTTCATATTGCCCATTAGGGTATTCCAAGCTACACAGGTTCTTGACCAATCTGCCAATCACCGCTTCTTCATTTTTAGCAGCCACTAATATAGAAACAAAAGGCAAATCTCCTCCTGTTTCCGGTTTATGGTGGGGGCGTTTCGTAAAAATAATTCTCAAGGCGTGAATGCCTAGCATTGTGGTCAGTGCTAGGATAAATATTGAAGCCCAAGAAACTAAATGTAGGGCGATAGTCCCAGTCCAAACTATAGTTAAAACTAAAGCCGCTTTACCTCTACGTCGTTGAAATCGGGATGGTTGTACAAGCACGGAATCTGTATTTACTTCTGATAGCTCATCTACTGATGGGTCAGTTAAGATAGAGTCCAGGGGATCAGAATTTTCGTCGTAAGTATTGTTTTCAGGCCAGGAATTCGCTGGCATAGGTTACATAATTCAAAAACAGCTATACCATGTAGCTTTATTTACAAAATAATACTGTAATATATTACTAGCTACCTCATTAATATAGTTCCAAAGAGTTCTAAAGGGAATAGAAAAAGAGGAATTTACCCGATGCAGAATTAGGAGTTAGAGAACATGGGCAGGAAAAATTAGACTTGCAGTAGGAGCAAAGTTAGGCTTCAACCGTCAATTCTCAACCTAGTAAACCACTAATCGAGTTATCATAGTGAATAGTCTGCTTGTAAATTATGATTGAGTGAACTACTCTGACTCTGCTAATGCTATTGACCTGGGGTCAATTTTCCCCTTTGAACTAGATCAATTCCAAACAGAAGCGATCGCCTCTCTGAATGCTAACCGTTCGGTAGTTGTTTGTGCGCCCACAGGTTCAGGAAAGACCCTCATCGGCGAATATGCTATATATCGCGCCTTATCCCGTAGAAAACGGGTATTTTACACCACTCCCTTAAAAGCCTTATCTAACCAAAAACTGCGAGACTTTCGCCAAAAATTTGGCTTTGATCAAGTTGGACTGCTCACTGGAGACGCTTCCATTCATAGGGATGCGCCAATTTTGGTCATGACCACAGAAATTTTCCGCAATATGCTCTATGGTACACCCATAGGACAAATCGGCATTTCCCTTACAGACGTAGAAGCCGTCGTTCTCGATGAATGCCACTACATGAACGATCGCCAACGGGGTACAGTGTGGGAAGAATCAATCATCTACTGTCCCCGCAGCATCCAGCTTGTAGCCCTCTCCGCCACAGTCGCCAATAGTGACCAACTCACCAACTGGCTAAACTACGTTCATGGTCCCACAGACCTGATTTACTCAGATTTTCGCCCCGTTCCCTTAGCATTTAATTTTTGTAATCCCAAAGGGTTATTTCCCCTATTAAATGAAACCAACACCAAAATTAACCCTCGTCTAGTCAAACAAAAGAGTAAAAAAGGATATTGGGAAAAAGGCAAAACTGGCAGACCGGAAGCTCCCGGTATTATTTATACACTCAGCCAACTTCAGCAACGGGATATGCTCCCAGCAATTTACTTTATCTTCAGTCGGCGCGGTTGTGATAAAGCTGTAGAAGAAGTTGGTGACTTATGGTTAGTCAATAATGATGAATCCCAAATCCTGCGGCAACAGATTGATGAATTTTTAAACCGTAATCCGGAAGCAGGTAGGACTGGACAAATAGCCCCACTATACCGAGGTATAGCTGCTCATCATGCTGGCATTTTACCCGCATGGAAAGGACTAGTAGAAGAACTGTTTCAACAAGGATTAATTAAAGTCGTCTTTGCTACCGAAACCCTAGCGGCAGGAATAAATATGCCCGCCCGCACCACAGTAATTTCTACCCTTTCCAAACGCACTGACAACGGCCACCGACTGCTTAATGCTTCGGAATTTCTGCAAATGGCAGGCCGCGCCGGTCGTCGAGGCATGGATAAACAAGGTTATGTAGTTACATTACAAACCCCCTTTGAAGGAGCGAAAGAAGCCTCATATTTAGCCACATCCAAACCAGATCCCCTAGTTAGTCAATTTACCCCTAGCTATGGCATGGTTTTAAACCTGCTGCAAACCCATAATATTGAACAAGCCAGAGAACTCATAGAACGCAGTTTTGGACAATATATGTCCAACTTACACCTGCAACCAGACTATGAAGAAATGGCACAATTTCAAGGGGAATTGGCGCAAATTCAGGCACAATTGGCGGCGATTGATGAAAATGAACTGATAGTATATGAAAAATTACGCCAGCGCTTGAAAGTAGAACGGCAGATTTTTAAAACCTTACAAGAACAAGCCCAGCAGGATCGCCAAGAACAAGTGGCAATGATGTTAGATTTTGCCATATCTGGAACTATGCTCAGTCTCCATGATAAAAACGCAATTTCCCCCTTACCCATCACCGCCGTATTAATTGATAAAGCTGTCAGCAGTCATGAGATCTCCTACTTTGTATGCTTAGGAGAAAATAATCGTTGGTATGTAGTCACACCAACGGATATATTAGATTTATATGCAGAATTACCACGGGTAGAAGTTCCTGCAGATCTCCTTCCTCCTGCTGAATTGGGTTGGAAACGAGGACAATCAATTCGTGGTGATCAACATAGTCTTGCTGTGGTGCAAAATATCCCCCATCCCCATGAATTAATCCATCTATCTCCTGAAGTTCAAGAACAACTGAGTCGCCTCACCGCCGTTCAAGAACAATTAGAAAACCATCCCATTTACAAATCAGGAGACATTGCCAAAATCTTTAAAAATAGGGCGCGTTGTGTAGAATTAGAAGCGGAAATTGAACACCTACAAGAACAGATAGACCTCCAGTCCCAAAGATATTGGGAGGAATTTCTCTGTTTAATTGAAATTTTACAGTCCTTTGAATGTTTAGACAACTTAATTCCTACACCATTAGGACAAATTGCCGCCGCCATTCGCGGTGAAAATGAGTTATGGTTAGGCTTAGTCCTAGCTAGTGGAGAATTAGATGCTATTGGACCCCATCATCTAGCAGCAGTTGTAGCCGCTTTGGTGACAGAAGCACCCCGTCCAGATACTAAAATTGACTTTAACCTGTCCCTAGAAGCAGATACAGCTTGGTTAAAATTGCAACCTATTCGCCGCGCTGTGTTAAAGGTGCAGTATCGTCATGGTGTGGCCTTACCTGTAGGTTTAGAACATCGTTTTATCAATTTGATTTCCTTGGTAGAACAGTGGGCGCTGGGAGCAGAGTGGACAGTATTATGCGCAAAAACCACTTTGGATGAAGGGGATGTGGTGCGGATTTTACGCCGTACCTTGGATTTATTATCCCAGATTCCTCATGTTCCTAATTTACCTGATGTCCTGCGGCGTAATGCTCAACGAGCGATGCAATTAATTGATAGATTCCCTGTCAATGAGGCCATGGATTAAATATCTCAATTTCTGCCTTACTTTTGGGCGGGGAAACCCCGCCCCTAGGATGAGGAAAGAGAATTAACAGATAGAGAAACGATAGAAGATCCATTATTAGGTATTCTTTCAGGAGAACCAATATCAACAGATAATACTGATTAAGTTCAATTTAACCCAAAACTCCTTGACACAAAATACCTAAAATCTTGTTTAACTCCTTAATATAATAATTATTCAAATCAATAAATATATCAGTCCCTTCCAACTTCAAGAACTTCCATATATCTCCTGTTGTCACAGCCCCATAAATAGTTTTAATTTCATTACCTTCCTGTTCATTAAATAATTGTGCTGCTAACATTGCTGCTGCACATTGACCCAAACCACTTTTAATATTTTCATTTTTAGCTTCCACAATAATTAGTACAGGAGCATTAATTGTTAACTGTTCCCTAGAACGACTGACAACAAAATCACAATAACCATTTAAACCTCTCTCAACATCAACATTAAAATCCGTACCAGAAAATAAACTAATTTTATAATTAGCTTTACGTCTAACTTCTAATAAAATTGGCGTAATAATCATTTCTGAACGTGCTTTTTCCGTATTTATTGCTAACGCGAGTTCCGTAGTTTCTTCTAAAGTGTTAGTTAACTTTTCACTGATTTCTATAGGTTCTACAGTCGCAAATAAATCAGCTTCTTCATCAATTGTAATGTTAAAATTTTTCTTAAACTTAGTTAAGCTAAAATCACTATAAGCCATTGCTCTTACCTAATTATTTTCAACAGGTTATCTAAAATTTAAAATCTCTTTAATTATAGTGCTACAAGAGTTGAAGGCTCTACTCTACTTGGTGAGCCAGCGCGGTCTTGGGGGTTTCCCCCATGAGTAACTGGCGAACCCGTAAGGGTGCAAACCTGGTTGAGCAAGTTTTGACGATGAATGTAGAATCTCCTCGGCTTTAGCCAGGGGAGTATCAAAATAAAAGGTAGACTAAATGCCTACCCTACAAAACCAGATAATTTATTTGCTGTTCTAGCTGAATTTGTTAATTAACGAAATAAACTACTCAGTGAACTATCTTCATGAATCCGCCAAATTGCTTCTCCCAATAAATTAGCAACAGAAAGAGTTACTAATTGCGGAAACTGATTACTTTCTGGAATAGGAATAGTATTAGTAACTATCACTTCCTCAAATACCCCACTGGATAATCTCTCAATTGCTGGTGGAGAAAATACAGCATGAGTAGCACAGGCATATACCTGACTTGCACCTTCTTGACGCAGTAACTTAGCACCTTCTGCGATTGTACCACCAGTATCAATCATGTCATCTACTAATACAGCAGTTTTGCCCCTGACATCACCAATCACATTTAACACTTCGGCGACGTTATGGGCTTGACGGCGTTTATCAATAATGGCCAAAGGAGCATCATTGAGCTTTTTCGCAAATGCTCTTGCTCTTGCCACCCCACCCACATCAGGAGAAACAACAACAATATCCTGTAATTCCTTACTAATTAAATAATCCAGGATCACTGGTGAACCATATACATGATCAAAGGGGATATCAAAATAGCCCTGAATTTGGGCTGCATGTAAATCCATGGCCAGAACTCGGTTAGCACCTGCTTGGGTGATTAAGTTAGCAACTAGCTTTGCTGTAATGGACTCCCTACCTGCGGTTTTTCTATCAGCACGAGCATACCCATAATAAGGAACTACTGCCGTGATCTGTCGTGCTGAAGCCCGACGACAGGCATCAATCATAATTAGTAATTCCATTAAATGATCGTTGACAGGTTGGCAGCAAGGCTGAATTAAATAGACATCACAACCGCGAATAGATTCTTGAATTTGAACATATAGTTCTCCATCCGCAAATCTTTTGCGAATCATGGGGCCTAAGTCCATGCCCAGATAACGGGAGACTTCTTGAGACAATATTGGATTGGCAGAACCAGAAAACAACCGGAGACGATTATTATCTGATATTCCCGTTGTTACTGATTGAAGTGGTAAAGTTGCAGAACTCAGCACAGCAGATCCTCGAAGTGCATTCATAGATATATAATCAGAAATTGAGCAAATTTAGTTGAAATGGAGTCAACAAAACATCTGTGAGTTTTGTTGAAGTTTTCATACAAACTTGAAATATTTCTCCATAAAATTAACATTTCCTAATTTTTTAGTCTTTGTATTGGAAGAAACTACTAGCAATTTAACTGACATCTAGACAACTGTGAAACAGTTTCAGAATTACAACTTTACTAGATTGGGGTAAGCTGCCAAAATCTGGAGATCAATTAATTGAGTAGGTAGATTCGTAGGTTACTAATTCTACCTTGTTTTTTTGACCTAGAGCAAATTACTCATGGTAAACATCCTCTCCCGCCCACGTGATGTTCTAGTGGCGCACCTAGCATAATATTACCGAATGAATTGTTTTATAATACTAGGACTTACGCATTGACAGGAAATACCAAATAGGGCTATGACTTTCAGGGATTTAAACCCGATTTTTCGATGATTTTTGAAGGAACTGCTTGCAGCAGCGCTTCCCTGTCGCTATTTATCTAGACTTCATCCGCAAAACCTGAAAAGACCAAATATCGTTCATACAGATGATGATTAATTTGTACAGTGCGTAAGTCCTAAAATAATATTTCTAGCTTGATTATGCCGCCATGAGATATAGCTCTATATTCCCTGTTCCCCACCCTCTGCTCCCTGGAATATCAAGTATTCTATGCCTGAATCCTGAGCTATATTTGGTGATATTTTTAGCATTTAAACTATATGCTATCTTGAACACATCCTGAGTCAAGGCAGAAGTTGAGAATAATAATGCAAGATGGGATTCTAGTATACACTTCCTATGAGCCTGAAAAACACAGGAAGATTACGGAAGCCGCAATTAAGACAATTAGAGTCATCTTGTGAATAGATCATGCTTTTGCTAAGTTCTACCTCAGTTGCTATTATATTCAATCTATAGATCATGCAATCACCAATTACAGTTGGTACTATCCTACAAAGTCGTTACCATATCATTCACATTATTGGCCAAGGGGGATTTGGTAGAACCTATCTAGCCGAAGACCAAAGACGCTTTAATGAGCTTTGTGTAATTAAGGAATTAGTTGCCCCGATGACGGGAACATCCTTTGGTGAGAAAGCACAGGAGTTATTTGAACGTGAAGCTGCTATTCTGTATCAAATGCAACACCTGCAAATCCCTAAATTTCGAGAAAAATTTGCCCAAAACGAAAAATTATTTTTGGTGCAAGATTTTGTATCTGGAAAGAATTACCGCCATTTGCTCAAGGATAGGCAAAACGTCGGTACAGTTTTTAATGAAGCGGAAGTTTTGCATTTATGCAAAAATTTATTACCTGTCCTTAGTTATATTCACGGATTAGGAATTATTCATCGGGATATATCGCCAGACAATATCATTTTACGGGAAGATGATTCTCTACCTGTGTTAATTGATTTTGGGGTAGTGAAGGAATTGGCGACAAAATTGCAATCAGCCGCACCTACATCTGTCACCACTGTGGGTAAATTAGGTTATGCTCCTAGTGAGCAAATGCAAACGGGAAGAGTTAATCCTAGTAGTGATTTGTATGCTTTGGCGGTGACAGCGATAGTATTGTTAACCGGGAAAGAACCAGCAGATTTATTTGATGAACAGCAGTTAACCTGGAATTGGCAAAAGTGGGCTAAAGTTAATCCCCAATTGGCGACTGTTTTGCAACGAATGTTAAGTTATATACCAGGAGAACGTTATCAAACGGCGGCTGATGTATCTCAAGCTTTATCAGAGATCAAGGTTGGGAATGGATCAAAGCGTAATTTATCTTACTTACAAACCCTTGCTGTTGGTAATCGTGTTCAACCTGCATCAAACACTGCTGAACCTAAATCTTCAAGTTCTTCTCCCCAAAGTCGTTCTATTTTAGATAATCCTTTGGCCTTGGGTTTAATTGGTGGTGCTGTCGTGATTTTAGCTGGATTTGGTTCTTGGTCATTGGTAAGTACACTTAAAGATCAGTTGCAGGGTAAACCAGAAGCAACGACAACACCACAATCTTTTCCTTCCCCAGTTATTCCCAGTGGAAGTACATCTACGCCGACACTTACTGCTACACCTACGCCTACTAATGGCGAACCTGTTATTAGTCGTAAACGCCTAGAATTAGATCCATCTAATAAAGCAATAGCAGATGGGATATTAAAAGAAAATAGTTTAGTGCAATATAGTTTCCGGGCTAAAGGCGGGGAGGATTTAATTGTATCTGTTAATTCAGATAGTGGCATTGTGATGAGCATTCTCAACCCTGATGGTGCAATCATGAATCTTAATGATCAAGAATCTACATCTTATGAGGAAAAATTATCTGATAGTGGTAGGTATACTATTCAATTAGGTTTGGCGGGCGGCATATCAGAGAGTAATTATAGTTTAAATGTAACTTTAATAGAACCTAAGCCAACAGCAACTCCTACACCCACAGAAACCCCTACACCCACAGAAACCCCTACACCCACAGAAAAGCCTACACCTACAGAAAAGCCTACACCTACAGAAAAGCCTACACCTACAGAAAAGCCTACACCTACAGAAAAGCCTACACCCACAGAAAAGCCTACACCCACGGAAACACCAACGCCGGAGTTTAATGGGAATAATTAGGCTAAACTAGTAACAGAAGCCTATTTAAGTTGTCATTCTTAGCAGAAAACTTTGTTGAATACTTTACTGATTACGGGAACTGATACGGAAGCTGGTAAAACCGTCGTGACTACCGCTTTAGCTGCTTATTGGCAAAAATATTATCCTCAGCGTAGTTTGGGGATAATGAAGCCCATTCAATCGGGTGTGGGGGATAAGGAGTTGTACCAAACTCTGTTTAATCTGGAACAGTCACCAGAAGAAATTACACCTTTATATTTTCAAGCGCCTTTAGCACCTCCCATTGCAGCGGCAAAGGAAAATCGCTTGATAGATTTGGCTATTGTCTGGCAAACTTTATTAAAGTTGCAAAAACAACGGGATTTTGTGTTGGTAGAATCTTTGGGAGGTTTAGGTTCACCAATTACTAATGAGTTGACGGTGGCAGATTTAGCGGGTGAATGGCGATTACCAACATTTTTAGTTGTACCTGTGAGATTAGGATCGATCGCTCAAGCTGTGGCTAATGTAGCATTGGCTAGGCAAACTAAAATCAATCTGCGGGGGATTATTGTCAATTGCACCCAACCCCGCACAGAAGCCGAAATTGCTGATTTAACTCCCCCAGAGTTAATTCAATCTTTTACAAATATCCCAGTTTTAGGTTGTGTACCCTATGTAGAAAATCCCCAGGATGTGGAAAAACTTGCTGAAGTTGCAGCAACTTTAGATTGGGAAATATATTATCACAGTTGACAGAAAAGCATTCTGACTCCTAACTCCTGAATTCTTAAAGCATCAGAGTTTTTTAATTTTTAATTGATAAATATGGTTTCTACATTTCCTTTGGGTTCAACGGTAAATCTCAAAAATGTGCGGCTGGAAATTCGTGCTTTACAACCGCAATTAGTGGAATGGAGACGACAAATACACCAAAAACCAGAATTAGGTTTTCAGGAAAAAATTACTGCTGAGTTTATTTCCCAAAAGTTGCAAACTTGGGGCATTGCACATCAAACAGGCATAGCAGAAACGGGAGTTGTTGCTATTATTCAAGGTGAAAAATCTGGAGATGGTAAAGTATTAGCAATTCGGGCTGATATGGATGCTTTACCAGTTAAAGAAGAGAATGAAGTTTCTTACTGTTCCCAATATGATGGGGTAATGCACGCTTGCGGACATGATGGACATATAGCGATCGCCCTCGGTACAGCCTATTACCTCCATCAACATCGTCAAGACTTTAGCGGCACTGTAAAAATTATCTTCCAACCTGCCGAAGAAAGTCCCGGTGGGGCAAAACCTATGATTGCAGCAGGTGTACTTAATGACCCTGATGTTGATGCCATTATCGGTTTACATTTATGGAATAACCTCCCCTTGGGAACAGTGGGAGTACGACCAGGGGCATTAATGGCCGCGGTAGAATTGTTCCGTTGTACCATTTTTGGTAAAGGTGGCCATGGGGCAATGCCTCATCAAACCATAGATTCTATAGTCGTAGCAGCACAAATAGTTAATGCTTTGCAAACCATTGTAGCTCGCAACGTCAACCCCATTGATTCTGGTGTAGTGACAGTGGGAGAACTCCACGCAGGTACAGCAGTTAATGTGATTGCTGATACCGCCAGAATGGGTGGGACGGTGAGATATTTTAATCCTGAATTAGCAGACTTTTTTAAACAGCGAATTGAACAAATTATTGCCGGAATTTGTCAAAGTCATGGCGCAAAGTATGAATTAGATTATATTCATCTTTATCCACCTGTGATTAATGATAGAGAAATTACCACATTAGTGCGCTCAGTAGCAGAAGATGTAATCGAAACTCCTATTGGTATCGTTCCTGAATGTCAAACTATGGGGGGAGAAGATATGTCATTTTTCCTGGAAAAAGTTCCCGGTTGTTATTTTTTCCTCGGTTCTGCCAATGCCGAAAAAAATCTCAACTATCCCCATCATCATCCGCGATTTGATTTTGATGAAACCGCTTTACCCGTGGGTGTGGAGATATTTGTGCGTTGTGTGGAAAAGTTTTTAGCTTAGATTAGGGAAAAGCAGTTTGCAATTAGTGATGGCTGACCTCACCGAAGCTTTAAAAAAAGTGCCAATTGCCACCCTCAGTTAAGCCAAATTTTACTGGGTAGTTGTGGCCTCTGAAAAAATTTCCAAAAAAGTTTTGTAGAATACTTGCCAAATAAATAGAATAGTGATAAGTTATATTTGTGTGTGAGGAGTAAGTTTAAAAAACGTCTGGGGTGGAAACACGGCAACACTCCCAGGCGTTTTTTGATGGGAAAATTTTTCTGATAGCAAATAAGCATTGTATGTTGGGTTAAGCGGTAGTACAACCCAACCTATTCAGGAATTAAGCAAAACATCACGGAAGTAGGGTAATTCATGAATTACTCCTATGAAGGAATGAGGCTGTTGATGACTTCATAGGTAAGTCCGAGCATTTTATAGTTGGCTATTTAATATGACAATAAATTTCATCTTCGTTTCATTTTCAGATGAAAAGCTAGAATTGTAGTTATAGAATCTTCATGCGCTCTAGGAGCTAAAATTATGAAGAGTAAATATTTGATGTATGGTATTGTCGCTTTAATCAGTAGTAGTGCTGTTCTAGGATCATCAATTATTAACAGTACACAAGCACGAAGTACCAATTCTGATCACAATTCTCATCATCTATCTACAAAAACTACTCCACCAGCAAAAGAGATGATGATGAATATGGATCAGCATTTTATCGAAATGATGATTCTACACCATCAGCAAGCGGTGGAAATGGCTGATCTGGCATTAACTCGCGCTCAACATCCAGAAATTAAGAATTTAGCAGTTGCTATTAAAAAAGATCAAACCGGTGAAATTCAACAAATGCAAAGTTTATATCAGGTATGGTACGGGAAACAAGCACCTGTAACAGCTATGAATCATCAACAAATGATGACAAAACCTTGCAAGATGTGTCAACAGATGAACCCAGACACGATGAAAATGCCGATGAATGGTAAAATGACGTGCATGAATCTGGATTTAGAAACCTTAAAAAATGCACCAGATTTTGATCAAGAATTTATCCGTCAAATGATTCCCCATCATCGTCACGCTGTCAAGATGTCACAAATGGTTTTGAAAAAATCTCAAAAGCCAGAAATACGTAATTTAGCTGAGTCTATTATTACCAGTCAAACAGCAGAAATTAACCAGATGGTGCAATGGTATGAAACTTGGTATAAATCAAAGCTACTTTAAACCATTTCTGTGTTTAATAAATAGGACTTATGCAAGTGTCACACTAAAAAATCTTTTGTAGGGTGTGGTTCGACAAGCTCACCAACCAATTATCAGCAGTAACTAGCAAATTGCGTTATTAAAGAGAAAAATGCGGCTTATCTAGTAAATGAAGCCGAAAAACAAGGTTTATTACAAGCTGGTGGTACAATTGTTGAATCTAGTTCTGGCAACTTTGGTATTGGGTTAGCAGTTGTGAGTGCAATCAAAGGTTACAGGGTGATGATCGTTATTGATGCAAAAACTCCTGTAACACGACAGAGGATGAAATTGGAAGAATCTCCAGCTACAAAAGTAAGTTTAGGGACTTTATGGCGGGAATTTCTGCCTTTATCCCTTAGTGATGTAACTATGGCCTGTGGTGATCCGATGATGACCACTACCTTAGCCCATCTCCCTGATGCTCAAAATAACCTTGCATCTGTAGGTATTGCCAAATCTTTGGCGATATTTTTTGAAAGTCCAATTATTATGATTCTGCACGCTTCTAATGCTTTGGCAGGTTCTCAATCTTCACGTAAGGCTTTATGGCGGTTTAATTTATTTTTGGGTGGAGGACTGACTTTTTTATTAGGTTTTTTAGGGATACCTATTATATTTAATTCTGTTGGTGTAAGTCTGTTGGGTGTTCCTCCAGCAATGTTAGCTACAGTCAGTCAAGTATTATTAATTGCTTGTGGCTGGCCATTTGCGATCGCTTGGCGGCGTTATTTTCAAGGTTTATTAATTTACCACGGTCAACCCCATGCAGTTGCTACAGCTAGTATTTTAAGGCTTTTGACCTTGGCAGTAATTCTTGGATCTGGCTTTTTTTTACAAGTATCTGGGGGTGTACTGGCAGGAATTGCCCTTATTAGTGGGGTGATAGTCGAAGCTATAGCTGTAACAATTTTTGCTTATCAGACTGGAGCAAATATACCACCGGCCGCAGTCACCCAACCTAATTTACCCCGCAATTTAGCCCAGGTGTGGAAATTCTATTTACCCTTAGCTAATACGATGATGGTGGTTTGGGGTGGTAGAACAATATTAATTAGCATTATTGCTCGCGCTGAAGATGCGACAATTGCTATTGCTGCGTGGTCTGCGGCCTGGGGTTTGGTGTTAGTAATTGCCAATTCTACCCGCATGGTACAGCAAATTGTGATTAAATATCGCCATCAAGTGAGCGATCGCCAATTATTAACTTTTGCTGTGAGTGTGGGAGCAGCTTGTTCTGCTTTATTATTGTTTATGAGTTTAACACCGATAGGCGATCGCATTGTTCAAAGTTTTATCGGTAATGATCTCACCCTCGCTAATAGTATCAACCCTGTAATTTTAATTTGTACCATTGTCCCATTATTGGTAGCTTTGCAAAATGCAACTCAGGGATTTTTAGTAAGTGAAAATCGTACAGGTCATGTTAATCTATCCACATGGTTAGGAACAGCAACTTTATTAATGATTGCCAGTTTAGCTATCAATAATGGTCTAAAAGGTGCAACAGCCGCCGCAATTGCTATGATCACATCAATCATGGTTGAAGTTAGTTGTTTAATTTGGAAAAGAGTGGCAAAATAACAGTAAATTTAGTACCAATATCCACCTGATTTTCTACTTATAATGTATAATTAATTTTGCTCAGGTACTTAATTCAAAAACTCTTCTAAACTTGGCACATTTACCCAACTCCCTCTTTGATTAGATTCATGGGATAAATCCATTAATAATTGAGAATAAACTCCTTCTTTTAAAGACGGTATAATTTGTTGATGATTAGTAATTCCTTTTACCCATTCATCCACAACTCGCAGAAAAGCACAAATTCGACCATCACTATAATGTTGAGGAAATAATAATTGTGGAGGAATTTCTATTTCTTTTGAAGCTTCACCAGGTTGAGATCCCCAAATCTGAAAACCATGAATGTAATCTTTTCGATTATCACTCCCTAAAACTAATGTTCCCTGATCTCCATACACTTCTATCCAATGAGTTCTTTTAGCATGAACAACCGCACTAATAGAAACTTGGCAAGGTGTACCATTTACTAATTCTAGAGATAATAAACAAGTATCATCACTATCAACAGCTTGTAATTCTCCCGTTGCTGGGTTAATTCTTTCAGAGATAGCCGTAATTAAATGAGCATTTAATTTACCAATTGGACCGAATAACCAATTTATATAATCAAAAGCGTGAGAACCCAAAGAACCTAAAGCACCACCACCTTTTGCTTTGGTAGAATACCAATTCCAAGGACGGGAAGTATCAGCACGAGAAGAACCTAACCAATCAATTTTAATTAAGCGGATATTCCCAACATAATTTGTAGATAAAAGTTGGGCAAAAAATTGCCATGCAGGAACAAAGCGAAATTCAAAATCAACAGTAGCAATTACACCTTGATTTTGTGCTAAATGATATAATTCCTTAGCTTCATTGACATTTAAAGTAATAGGTTTTTCTAATAATAGATGTTTTCCAGCTTGCAAAACTTGTCTAGCCATTTCATAATGCAAAAATGGCGGTGTAGAAATACTAACAGCTTGCACCGTCGGTAAAGCCAAAATTTCTGCTAAATTGTCTCCTGCATAGGGAATATTGTAAGTTGCGGCTATGGTTTTGGCTTTATTAATATCTCGATGATAAACAGCGACAATTTCCGTTTGATGATGTCCTTGAAATGCGGGAATATGAACCTTTTGACCAAATCCCGTTCCAATAACTGCTACCCCTATCATGTTTAGTTTTGGTAAATTTTCTCAATCATCATTGTAACCATAAACAGGACAAGATCAAAGGGAAATGAAGTCACCAAAAATACTAACCCAAGTTGCTAGTTATCAAAAAACACTTTAGAATAAGTACAGAATAACCATAATTTGTACTTTATAATACCTCAGAGATAAAATTCTGTATCAAATGGATACAATTATCAGCACTAACTAGCAACTTGCGTTATAACAGAAATGCCGAAAACCCTTGAAGGCGTGACCGACTCAGAAGATCACACCTGGTCCTTGGACAAGGGATGAAGGCCAAGCGCGGGATAAATAAATCCTGCATTGACGTTAATTGCGTTGCTCTTGAATATATTTTTTCACTGTTTCCGTGCAAATATTTCCTGCTGTGCTTACAAAATAACTTGGTGTCCACAAGGTAGGTATTTTTAAAAGCTCGGGAAACTCTTTCCTGAGATAATGAGAAGCTCTCGCCCTAATTTTTCTCATGATACTAGATGGATCATCAGTCGGCTTCACATTTAAAAACAGATGAACATGATCCGGCATAATCTCCATAGCAATAATCTTCCACCTATTCTCTACAACCAACTCACAAATAATTTGCTGTAATCTCTCTGCGATAGCACCTACCAGAACTTTTTTCCGACGATTAGGAATAAAGACAAAGTGGTAATTTAGTAGTGATACCGCATTACTTTCATGCCTGTACTCATCTGGAGAAAATTTCGCCATAACCTTAAAATATTTGCTTACTATTTGTATATAACTATTGTATAATAGTTCTAGGTTGTAAACAATAAACCAATGATAGTTCTAGAATATAAAGTTAAGGGAAAACAACATCATAGACGATGCAATTCGGACTACTTAATTCCTTCGTAATCAGGCGATTAGATATTGGATGGATGCACCACGCGAGCTAAAAATTGATAAGTTTGCTCTTAATAAATACTCTACTAAACTTAGGAAATAATTCACCTTTGCTGCTGAATTAAACTCAATGGCTGTTTTTTGTGTGGGTATTGATTATGTATCACTGATGTTTAGTCAGTGGATTTATTTGATTGGGTAATGCCTATAAAAACCGGAATAAAGCGATCGCTTACAGCACTGCTGGAGGCAATCGCTATTAAGTTCACAAACACAAAATCCTCTGAACTCTAGATAGAAACTTACGCAGCAGAATTACTGTTATTAGGCAGTAAACTAGCATTTTTAGATGCTTCATTTACACGAATAATTTTTGCCCCTAGTTGCTGTAACTTCATATCTAGCCGATCATAGCCTCGATCTAAATGTTGTAATCCTTGAACTGTGGTTGTTCCAGACGCTGCCAATCCTGCCATAACTAAAGCTGCGGAAGCTCGTAAGTCTGTACCTATAACTGGCGCACCTGATAAGCTTGACACTCCCCGAACAAACGCAGTATTACCTTTAACACGGATATCCGCCCCCAAGCGATTCAACTCAGAAGCATGACGCAGGCGATTTTCAAACACCGATTCATTAATGATACTATCACCTTCTGCCACGGACAGTAGTGCCATAAAAGGAGCTTGCATATCCGTAGGAAACCCTGGATGGGGCAAAGTATCAATATTGATCGCTTTGAGAGTTTTGGCTGGCAAAATCCGTAAACAGTCTTTCCCTTCCTCAATGATTGATAAGCCAATCTCTTGTAGCTTGGCAATGACTGGGGTTAAATGATCCGGTACAACTGGGGATAAAAGCAGTTCAGAACGAGTAATTGCTCCAGCGATTAAAAATGTTCCTGCTTCAATGCGATCAGGAATAGTACTATAATCGGTAGAGTGTAGCTCAGGAACACCAACTATGGTAATTGTACTTGTTCCTGCACCATGAATTTTTGCTCCCATAGAGTTACAAAAGTTGGCTAAATCCATGACTTCTGGCTCTCTAGCCGCATTTTCAATGATAGTTTCCCCATCTGCTAGGGTAGCAGCCATCATTAAAGTTTCCGTCGCGCCGACACTGGGAGTATCTAAATAAATTTTCGCTCCTCTTAACCTGCCATTATTTCCGGGAACATGAGCATTGCAAATACCATGTTCAATTTGCACATCTGCACCCATAGCTTGCAGTCCCCTGACGTGCAAATCTACCGGTCTAGCACCAATGGCACAACCGCCTGGTAATGGCATTTGTGCTACTCCTAATCGTGCCAAAATTGGCCCAATGGCAAAAAAACTAGCTCTCAGTTGGGTAACAAGTTCATAGGGTGCTTTAGATGTGGTAATTTCCCGCGCATCGATATCTAAAATATCTCCATTTCTGCTTAAACGTAACCCTAAAGCTGACAATACTTGTCCCATTCGTTCTACGTCCGCTAATAATGGAACGTTACGAATCCGACAATCACCGGAACAAAGGAAAGCTCCAGCCATGATCACCAGTGCGGAATTTTTAGCCCCGCTAATTTCCACATGACCCCCCAAACGATGCCCACCAGAGATTTGCAAGACTGAGGAGTCTGCTTCTAGTGAAGACTTGGCATCTGGTAAGCTGCTAGAAGAATTAATAAGCCTACCTCCAAAAGTACGTAATTATAAAGGTTCGATGTTTTTTTTGATTTTACATTGACAATCCGTTAGCTCGACGCTATGAGATTTTGATCTCAATTGTCAAATACGATAAAATCGTTAGATTCTATCATGTAGTATGTCAGCTTAACGGCAAAAATCACGATTCGGCAAATGGGAGAAAATTTTTAGCCTTCCTCCTGGGCTGAATTGATAAATTTTCCCTTGACAAATCAAAATTTTTTAGGAATAATGATAAGCTGTGAATAAGATTCAATTCCAGCGGAACTGGCGGAATTGGCAGACGCGCTAGATTCAGGTTCTAGTGCCGCAAGGCTTCCGGGTTCAAGTCCCGGGTTCCGCATCTCAATTTTGGGTTGATCTAAAATCCGAAATTTTTAATCTAAATGTTGTGTTAACAAGTCTACAGAATTCCCTAGTTAAACAAATCCGTAAGTTGCACTCCACTAAAGAGAGAAATAAGCAACACCTAATTTTATTGGAAGGAACGCATTTATTAGAGGAGGCCTGTGCAGTTAGTTATCCTCTAGAATCTGTATGTTGTACTCTGCAATGGTATGAGACACATCCTCAATTGTGGGAAGTTATTTGTGAATATTGCTATCGCACTGAATTAGTTAGTCCCGAAGTTTTAGCGGCCATGGCTACCACTGTTAATCCTGATGGGATCGTGGCTATCGCCCCTAGAAATGCAAGACCAAATCAACTTCCTTTTACTGGTTTAGTTCTGGCTTTAGAAACGGTTCAAGATCCCGGTAACTTAGGAACTATGATTCGTACAGCGGCCGCCGCAGGTGCATCTGGGTTGTGGGTAAGTGAAGATAGTGTAGATTTAGATCATCCCAAGGTTTTACGTGCTTCTGCTGGTCAATGGTTTCGTGTCAATAAGGCTGTTAGTGAAGATTTGAAAGCCACCGTTAAACAATGCCAGCAAGCAGGAATGCAGGTAGTAGCCACCTTACCCAGTGCCGAT
Organism: Cuspidothrix issatschenkoi CHARLIE-1; assembly: GCF_002934005.1. GTDB lineage: Bacteria > Cyanobacteriota > Cyanobacteriia > Cyanobacteriales > Nostocaceae > Cuspidothrix > Cuspidothrix issatschenkoi. The sequence goes on from NZ_PGEM01000025.1 coordinate 64,869, forward strand.
TTAACTTATTGGCAAGTGGATTGGCGTAAACCTAGTTTAATATTATTAGGTAATGAAGGGGCAGGATTATCAGCAGATTTAGCCGCCTTGGCGGATATCCAAGTGAAAATTCCTCTTAGTCCCGGGGTAGAATCCTTAAATGTGGGAATTACTGCCGCTTTGATGTTGTATGAAGCCCAAAGACAAAAAAGTTGAATAACTATCTGCTTAATTGAAGTTAGGAATTTTTACGACTATTTGTTTTTTGTTGTAAATACCGTTCAATGTCAGCAACTGCATCTTCCCACGCGTCTAAATCACCAATATCAGTATGTTTACTAATGACATCATGGATAGAGTTACTGTTGTTTGATTCTGTGGTTAGTTCATCTTGAGATTGAATAATATCTTCTAATTGATTTAGGGATTGCTGAAAGTCTTCATCAGCAAAATTGCGCTTAGTGTGCTGAATAGTTTTCATAATCTTTTTAGGAGAATGATCATTTGTGGGAGATGATTGTGAATCTTCGTTATTCATCTAAGTAACATCAGATATTTAATACTATTGTTATAGATAATCGCTACTAACAATGGTTTCTGTATCAATTTTACACATTTAGAGGCAAAATTGCTAAATTTTTCGATATGAATAAACTGGTTAAACAAGGGTTGGTTGGGCTAGGTGTAGCTATCATTGCTGTAAATTTGGTAGCTTTTACTCCTTCTGGCGATTTAGTACAACGGGTTAGCGATGGGGATACATTAGTATTAAAAACTGTGGATGGAGCAAAAATAACCGTGCGGTTTGCTTGTGTTGATGCTCCAGAAATACCTCATTCTCAGAAAGAAAAGAATAGTAAAATTACTCAAGATGTGAATCAGTTTGCTTGGGGTATACAAGCACAAACACGGATGGAGAAATTAATCAAAGAGGCAGACAACCGTGTCAAGTTAAATATTACAGATAGCGATAGGTATGGCAGAAAAGTAGCTGAAGTCCGTTTAGCAAATGGGACATTTTTACAACAAATCTTATTACAGGAAGGACTAGCTAAAGTCTATCGCCCCTATTTAAACAAATGTCCTAGTAAGGATATATTACAACAAGCCGAAGCACAGGCAAAACAGCAAAAACTGGGCATTTGGGGGGATAGGGAATTTGTTGATCCTTGGGATTATAGGAAAATTAGAAAACAGGTAAATGTTGATGGTTGATTGTTGTAAGAGCGAACAGCCGTTCACCCCTACTGCCTTCTATCACCTTTTACCTGAGAAAAAAACTTGCTTAAAAGTCCCTAATTCTTACAGAAAGGTGTAGAATGGGAAATACTGTCTTTAATTAGATTAGGGAATTCATGGCGAAAAAGAGTATGATTGAGCGCGAGAAGAAACGCGCTAAGTTGGTGGAAAAGTATGCGGCAAAGCGTGAAACACTGCTAGAAGAATTCAGAACAGCAGAATCCCCCTTGCAAAAGCTAGAAATTCACCGCAAAATTCAACAATTACCCCGCAACAGTGCGCCCACTCGCAAACAAAACCGTTGCTGGTTAACGGGTCGTCCTAGAGGTGTGTACCGTGATTTCGGGCTATCTCGGAACGTACTCCGGGAATGGGCTCATGAAGGTCTGTTACCAGGAGTTGTTAAGTCTAGCTGGTAGGTCAGTTGTCAATGGTCAGTTGTCAGTTGTTAGTAGCTATTTGCTGTGAACCAATGATCAATGACCAATGACCAATAACTAAGATATTATTGACCACAACAGTGATCAATTCCCAGGCTGTCTAAGAGTAGATCGCTAACGGCGTTGGCGATCGCAAACTCTCCGAAAAAGCTTTTAGAAAAATCAAATGACTGCATCTCTGTGATAATAGCAATTACCAGAGAGCCTAAGTCATTTTCTCCTTCCATACGTTGTCGGACAAAAATCTGTGATGCGCGTTCGGCTATATTTTGATTGATAGCTTCGGGAATAAACTCTTCATCAAGCCAGGTTAATAAATTTTTCTGTAGCCATTCTCCTTCCTGTTGGGGATTTTCTGAAGGAGGTAGGGTAATGGGTGGAATTGTTAGAGTCATGTTTGTCTATCTTATATAGAATGTATTTGCCAAGGTAATTTCAGAAGCAGACTAGAGAATGCTGATAGTGTCCCATAGTTTGCATCTGAGGATGTTTGTGATGATTCACTCAACTATGGAATATGATGTTGCTGCTATTATTCGGGGTTATGCTCAAGGTTATTTTCTCATGGCGGATGAGAGTAATAACCTGGGATGGTATGGAAGTAATGAACGAACTTTAATTCCGTTGGATGGGCGCTTTCGCTATCCTAAATCATTACAGCGAGTCCTCAACCAAGAACGATTCTCTGTGGCCATTAATCGAGACTTTTTGGGCGTGGTTGCTGGGTGTGCTGACCGCGAAACGACCTGGATTTCTCCACAATTAGAAAAGATTTATTGGTTACTTTACCAAACTGGTTACGCCTATAGCTTTGAAACTTGGCAAGGTGACAAACTCGCAGGGGGAATTTTAGGAATTGTGATTGGGGGTGCTTTTATTGGTGAATCTATGTTTTTCAATATCTCGGAAGGTTCTAAGGTGGCAATGGTAAAACTGGTAGAAAGATTGCAGGAAAGAAACTTTTTATTATTTGATGCCCAAATGATGAATCCTCATTTAGCCAGATTTGGAGCTTATTATGTGAGCGATAAAGAATATCAAACTTTATTAAAAGACGCATTACCACGTCCTTGTAATTTTATGTAGTGGTTGACTGTTGACGGTTGACAATTACCTAACTTGAACCACCCCTAACCCCTCCCCGCAAGCAACTATCCATTACCCACATCTTTCTTAATATGGCTGAAAAACAGACAAGATAAAGGTAGGCTTTTTAGCCCACCCTAGAGCTATTCTTTCAAAACAATGTGATTTGAACTTTCATTGAACAGAAGGATCTTGCAACACAGTTTTTGAGACAATTCTGGTTTTCTTGCGATCGCTTTCTGATAACTCTTCCCCGGCTTGTAAGCGGGTGGCGGAAACTTGCAACACCGTCGCCGCACTAGTATCTCCCATTTGCAAAGCGGTTTTGGCTGCCGTTTGTAACATCGTTGCTGCACCGGCACGATCACCTTGCTGTAATTTCGTTTCTGCTAATTGGGTTTGACGATATTTGGCTAAAGCTAAAACCGATTGTTGTACCTGGAGATTGGGCGCTGGTTGGTAGTTCCTGGCGGCATTAACGTAAACTGGTAGATTGGGAGAGTATAGCCCGACTTGGTTATGGGCGGGATCATCGTAGCAGACTTGTAGATTGGCGATCGCCTGTTTACCTTCTGGCAACTGTCCCACATAAATATTAACTAAAACTACCCGTTCGGAGTCTTTCATTAAATCTCCCAATCTCACCCCCAACCTTCCATCACTGTCTGGTTGTACTGGTAATTCAATGGTATCTGGGGAAACTTGGGCAATGGGTTTGAGTTCCGCTAACCGCACATTAGGCATTAAGGATAATAATAGTTGAGCATTAGTTAAACCTACTGTTTGCATTCGACTAAACAACCGCCCAAATTCTGATACCGCCTGATCAGGGTGTTGAATATAAGATAATGTACCCATGCCAGCATCGGCGATTTTTTCTAAAACTTTATCATTCCAGTTGTCACCAAATCCCAATGTATTCAGGGTTAAATTATAATGGGCGGCTAATTGGGCAAATTTCAAACAGCGATCGTTATCACCATGTTCATTTTCCCCATCTGTCAGTAAAAATGCTTGGGAAACGGTATCATGTTTACCTTTCGCTAACTCCTCAATGCCCAAACGCAAACCCTCATCAATGGATGTTCCTCCATCTGCTGTGAGTTGCATTATCTGTTTTTTAATCTGTTGGCGATCGCTAATTAACTGATTTGGGACTAAAACCTTGGCACGGTGGTCAAAAGCAACTACACTGAGACGATCTTCCGAACTGAGACGATCTACCAACAAACAAGCAGCATTTTTCACGGTTTCTAGGGATTTTCCCATCATTGAACCGCTATGATCGAGAATTAAGCATAAATTCAATGGTACATTCCGATCTATCGTTTCACCACTAGCAGACACCGAAATTGCCAATTGACGTTGAGTGCTGGGTTGATTGATATCCATACCAGCATCATTAAGTGCTAGTTGTAAATTTACTTTCATAATTCCTATTTCCTATTTAGCCTAGACACACATAATCAATATAGATAACTTCAAACCACATCCTCCAGACTACGGAAATTAAGTTAATGAAGATTGTTAATATAATTTCATCAGTGGAATAAAGCCCATTCTTATACTGTCATAATTCTTTAAACTCCTGTGGGTGCTTCCCAATCTTCCATAATGTCCTCCTGAAACAGTTGTTTAAGTAGATTGCTATTAATTTTTCCTTGAATCTGGTGATTGTTATTTACCAGATTCTTACATATATGCTGGTGCTTGGGTTGATGATTTAGACAACAATTTCATATCACCCCCCTAACTCCCCATAAAAATCTTCATCTAATAACTGTTCTATAGTAAAAGGAAAATCAAGAGGATATTCTATTTCCTCTGGTTTTCTGACTCCCAATTTAGCATTTTTACTTTCTTTAATTGCCAACTTTCTAGCATCAGCATAAGCAATAAAAATAACCTCATGGAGATAATTTTTAAAAGAAGGATTTTCTTCTAAATCTTTTTTAACTCGAAAGCGATGTTCAGTAACTAAACTGTACCAACTTCCTTTCATCATTTCGGGAGCATCAGCTTGAACAGTTAATTTGAGTAAATGAGAAATTAAGATAGTTAAATTACTCACAAATGACCGTTTTTCTGATTTCCCCATATCTTCTAATTCTAAAAGCAAATGTTCCCAATCAATATCATTAAAATCTTGTTGTTTGATTTTTTTAATGATAGTTTCTCGCCAAACATTAAAATCTTGTTCATAGAGTTGATTGTTCATAATCCTCCTGAAAAAGTTAACTCTTATTTTAATTTAAGTAGCATACCGTTAAATTTTTCGGTCTACCTACTTAGTTTAAAAATATTTACCCGTATTCAGAAAAGCAAAATTTAATAAAATTTAACCAAAACTGGAGATAATACCCGCAAATAAGTATAAAATCTAATAGATAATCTCCTGCGGATGTGATTATGCCACCAGACTACAACCGTCAAAATCTTAGGGGACGCTCTTTTAAAGGTCAAAATCTAACAGGTGCGAACTTTACTAAAGCTGATATTAGAGGAGCAGATTTTACCAACGCTATCCTTAAAGATGCTGATTTTACAGGCGCTAACCTTAAAGGCACTGATTTTACTGGTGCAAATCTAACAGGTTCAAACTTTAGCGGTACCAAGGCAGGATTAAAGTTTCATTGGATATTTATTTTATTAGCACTATCATTTATAATATCTAGTTTATCAGGATTTACGTCAGCAATTATTATTAACTTTAATATATATTTTTGGTTTTCTAAAAGGCTGAGTGCAATTTTTGTTATTACCTATTCAAGTATTTTTATTATTATAGTACGTACTATATTAAATAATTATTTTCACCACTTTGCTATCACTATCAATGTTTATTTATCTATTGGAGTTATTTTAGCTGTAGCTTTTTTTGGTGCTCCAGCAGCAGCTATAGATGAGCCTGATGCTAAACTTGGTGGAATGGCTTTGGTTACTTTTACCGGCATGGTTTTTCTTATAGTAATTGTTTTCCATCAAATGGGAGGATTAGCAGAAAAACTACTGACAAATATAGGAGATATTAAGATTGAAAAAATTATTAAAAATTTCGCTCAAGGTGAATGGCTTGGCGGATTAGTTGCGGGTATATTTGGTGCAGTTTGGGGTTATTTTTTTAGTCATGCAGCGATAGAAGGGGATAAAAAATTTGCTTGGATTTGGAAAATGTGTGTTAATTTTACCGCTAAAGGAGGTACAATTTTTAATAAAGCTACTCTAACTGATGCTGATTTTACTGGTGCAACTCTAAAAAACACGGATTTCAGAAAAGCCAATCTAACGCGCACCCGTTTTTATGAAGCAAAAAAACTTGATTTTGCTAGACCAGGTAAGACTATATTGAGTAATCATGATGTTCTCAAGTTGCTCGTTACTCTCAATGGTAGAAATAAATCTTATATTGGTGCTAACCTCAGAGGTGCAAACCTAATAGGTGCAGATTTGAAAGAAGCTAATTTAAAAAATGCTGATATTATTGAAGCTACTTTTAAAGAAGCTAATTTAGAATGGGCAAATCTAACTCTTACTCAAGCCATTGGTACTAATTTCACCAAAGCTCATATCACAGGTGCTTGTGTGGAAGCTTGGAATATTGAAAGTACAACGATATTAGATCATGTAGATTGTCGTTTTGTCTATCTTTTAGAATATCCTAAACCGAGAACAGATGACCGGGAACGTCGTCCGAGTAGTGGAGAATTTCAACCAGGAGAATTTACCAAATTATTTGAAGAAGTTTTAAATACTGTTGATTTAATTTTCCGTAATGGTATTGACTGGAAAGCTTTTATTACTGCTTTCAGAAAAGTGCAGGTTGAAAATGGAGCTACAGAATTAGTTAGTATTGAAAACAAAGGTGATGGTGTTGTTGTTGTTAAAGTTGCTGTTCCTGAGAATGCGAATAAAGAAAAGATTCACAGCTATTTTACTCAAATTTATCAATTAGCATTAGCAGCAGTTGAAGAAAAATATAAAGCAGTTTTACAAGCAAAGGATGAGCGAATAGAGGATCATAAACAGCAAATAAAAGATATTAAACAATTTTACTCAGAACTTGTTAATATAAGTAAGTCATTAGCAGATCAACAGACAAGTATTGAAAACAAGATTATACAGGAGATTAACAACGTGAATAATGATTCTAGCCGTAAAGTTGAAATTGGGAGTATTGGCAGAGATTTTAACGCCAGTGGACAAGCTTTGAATTTAGGTGAAATCAGTGGTACAGTCACAAATACCATTAATGAATTACCATCTGCACCCGAACCCGATAAACCGGGAATTAAAGAATTATTAACCCAATTAAAAACAGCAATTGAGGCTGATACTAATTTAAGTGAAGAAGATAAAACCGATGCTTTAGAACAAATTAAAACCTTAGCAGAAGTTGCTAAAAATCCTCAAGCAGGTGCGATGCAAAAAGCAGCAAAAACGGCAATCAAGATTTTAAAAGGGACAATTTCTAGTTTACCAACTGCGGCAACTTTAGTTGAGCAATGTAGTAAAATTTTACCACTAATTTCTAGTGTTCTAGGTTTAGGTTAGAAATGTAGTTAAGATAAGAGTTAAAACCTCCCTGAGAGCATTCCCAGTGTCAGACTGGGAACGAGATATACTAAAGACAGTCTCTAGCTTTTATAAAATTATGCTTCAAGAACTCGAAGCCACATTTGATGGTACAGCCCTTCAACTGGAAGCACCTTTAAATTTAGCAGTAGGTACAAGGGTGCGGATTATTGTGGAAACTGTTTTACCCAATGAACAAAAAAACCTAAAACTTTTCTTCAAACTGCTAAATCTTTGAAGTTGCAAGGTGAACCAGATTGGTCAGAAAAAATTGACCAGTATTTGTATGGAGAAACGGTTTCTGTTGATGATTGAGGTTTTTTTAGATACTTCTTTTGCTATTGATTTGGTAACTATTATTAATAATTAACTAGAAGCACTCGTATAAAACCGCAAAGCAAACCGCCAAAACTGAGTAGAAATGAAAAATAAGAGCAAAGCTAAAAATCCCGAACCCAGAAACCAGGTAAATTGAATTTCTCCTAACATAGCTTGGGCGGGAATAGTAGTTAAAAAAGCTACTGGAACGACAAAGGTAAAGAAAAAGCGATAACCAACGGGATAAGCTATAATGGGATATCTGCCAGCTTCTAATAATCCCCTTAATACTTCAGTAATATTATAGATTTTTACAAACCAAATACTTGTTGCTCCCAGGATAAACCAGAGGCTATAAAGAATTATGAAACCACAACCCAAGGGGAAAATAGTTAATAAATATTTGTCAATTCCTAAATTGAGTTTTGTACCTGCATAGGCAATAATCAGTAATCCGAAAATTATATCTGATATTCCCCAGGGTGACAGGGTATGACAAGATAACCAAAATTGACTACGAATAGGTTTTAATAAGATAAAATCTAAAGTACCTTCCTGAACATGACGGACAATTCTATTTAAGTTGGGAGCAAGAAAAGTTTCACTAAAACCTTGCAATAAAGTAAAAATTCCCAAAACAATTAAGGCTGCTTCCCATGACCAACCGGTAAAGGTGTAGCCTGTGCGGTAAAATAGGAACAAACCAAACATACTACCTCCTAAATTACCTAAGCTACTGATAGCAGCAATAATAAAATTGATCCGATATTCCATTTCAGCGGAGATGGAGGCACTCCAGAATAGTTTCAGCACTTTTAAATATCTTGACATTTTTTGCTTTTACTCCAATATCTATTGCAAAATAACTTTATCTAAACTTAATCTGATTTGGGAATTTTATAGATTTATCAACCTTAAAATGCAAATTATTTAGGAAATTATATCTTATGCACTTTAATTTACCAGACTTAATTAAATCAATCGGTTACTTTGGCGTATGGGGAATTATTTTTGCTGAATCTGGTTTATTTATTGGCTTTTTTCTTCCTGGTGATAGTTTACTATTTACGGCGGGATTTGTGGCTTCTCAAAACTTTCTAAATATTTGGGTACTGATTTTTGGGGCATTTGTTTTTGCTGTCTTAGGTGATAATGTTGGCTATTTTACGGGGCATAAATTTGGCAGAAAATTATTTAATAACCAAGATTCCTGGTTATTTCATAAAAAACATATTGTGAAAACACAAGATTTTTATGAAAAGCATGGGAAAAAAACAATTGTTTTAGCGAGATTTATGCCAATTGTCAGGACTTTCGCCCCCATTGTAGCAGGAATTGGGGCTATGCACTATCGCTCTTTTATGTCCTATAACTTAATTGGTGGCTTTATTTGGACATTTGGTATTACTTTGTTGGGGTTTTTCTTGGGTAAATCTTTGCCAGCAGAACAATTAGATAAGTATCTATTACCAATAATTGGCTTAGTGGTGATTATTTCTTTGTTACCATCAATTATTCATGTAATTCAAGACAAAAGAGTTAAGAAATAAAGGTGACAGATGATAGGTGATAGGTGATACTCATAAGCCATTGTTCAATACTCGTTACCAAAGATGACCAAAAACTGGTAGCGTCAAACAAAGGAAAATATTTTTTGTGGATGTTACGACTTGAAAACACGTTCTAATTATTGGCAACTTTTACCCTATATCCGCACCCAGTGGGAAACTATCGCTAAGGGTTTTGTGGGAATTTTAGGATATGTACTGGCAACTTTAACCCTCATTAATGTCGCGGGTAAGTTGGCAGTTCCTTTTGGTGATGGTAATGTACTAGCGATCGCTCAGTTAGCAGGTATCAGCGCTGTGATATTTCTCATCAGAGGCTTTTTCCAGTCTGTGCAAGATTTATACATGGCCAGGGCAGCGTTACGGGTGGCTTTTTACCTGCGTCAACGGGTTTACTCACATTTACAAAAACTTAATCTCAGCTATTTTGAAACTGCCAAAGCTGGAGATTTATCCTATCGTCTAACGGAAGATGTGGACAGAGTTGGGGAAGTTATTAATAAACTGTTTCATGATTTTCTTCCCTGCGCTTTACAGTTAATTGCTATTCCTATCTACATGATTTATTTGAATTGGCAATTGACTTTAGCGACAGTAATTGTTGCCCCAATTATGGGAATTTTAATTGGTTGGTTTGGGGAAAGATTACGAAAATTTTCTTTAAAAAGCCAAAATCATATTTCTGATTTATCTGCTATTTTAACAGAAGTTTTTAGCGGTATTCGCTTAATTCAAGCTTTTGCTGCGGAAAAATATGAAATAGAGCGATTTACCTATGAAGCAGAACGGAGTTTTAAAGCTAAATATTCCACCGAAAGATTAAAAGCAATTCAAATTCCTATTGTCGGCTTTTTAGAAGCTGTGAGTGCTTTATCTTTACTCATGGTGGGAACTTGGCAAATATCCCAACGCAATTTAACTGTAGGTGAATTTTTTAGTTATTTAACAGCAGCAGCTTTGTTAATTGATCCCATTGGTCATACTACTAATAACTATAATGAATTTAAACAAGGTGAAGCATCGGTTGATCGGGTTTTTGAATTATTAACAATTCGACCCACGGTATTAGAAAAACCTAATGCTATTACCCTACCTCCTGTTAATGGTAAAGTTGAATATTCTCATATTACCTTTGCCTATAAAGCAGGAGAACCTGTATTAAATAATATTAGTTTATTAGTCATGCCAGGTCAAGCCATTGCCCTTGTCGGTGCTTCTGGTGCTGGTAAAACTACTTTTGTAAATCTCTTACCTCGATTTTATGATCCGGAAATTGGGGAAATTTTCATAGATGGGATAAATATTCGAGATGTAACCTTAAATAGTTTAAGAAAACAAATTGGGATTGTTCCCCAGGAAACGATTATGTTTTCGGGAACTATTGCCCAAAATATTGCTTTTGGCCAAAATGATTTTGATCTGCAAGCAGTAGAAGCAGCAGCCAAAATTGCCAATGCTGATCAATTTATTCAGCAATTACCGGAAGGTTATCAAACTTGGGTAGGTGAAAGGGGTGTGAATTTATCAGGGGGACAAAGACAGCGAATTGCGATCGCTCGTGCAGTCCTTCTTAACCCACAAATATTGATACTTGATGAAGCCACATCGGCTTTAGATTCAGAGTCAGAAGCTCTAGTACAAGAGGCTTTAGAAAGATTGATGCAAAATCGCACAGTGTTAATTATTGCCCATAGATTATCAACTGTCAGGAAATGCGATCGCATTTTAGTTTTAGAAAAAGGGCAAATTGTCGAATCAGGAAATCATGAAGAATTGTTAGCTTTAGAAGGCAGATATGCGCGGTATTATGCTCAACAATTTTCCTAAACTACCCAGAAATGATTTTTTTATTCAGCCTTCTGCACTGAAGCGGTTGGCTTTTTATACGGTTTTGTACACCTATGCTTGTTGTCAAAATAAGGTAAATTATGCTTTTAGACGCAGTTGAGGTCGCTAATTTAACTCTAAGCATAAACGTACTTTGAGTTCGTTTTTATATTTTGATACCTTTTATAAAATTCAAGACGTACTTTAAGTTCGTGTTGATTTTTTATGAATTTTGAAAGATATAAAGAAGCTAAACAGCTTTTTGGTGATAGAGTTCAAACCCTTCGTAAAGAAAGAGGAATTACACAAGAGCAGTTAGCAGAAGATATTAGTAAATCCGTTGAGCATATTAGCTATATAGAACGAGGTGAACGCGCTCCGTCTTTTGAAACAATTTTAGATATTGCTGAAGCTCTGAAAATATCAGTACCATACTTAATGAATGTCACACCCCAAACAGATATAAGTACAAACTTTCTCACTGAATTACAAACTCCGGTAGTTCCTCCTTCTCTTGTTGAACCTGTTGATGAACCAGTGAACACAATTAAAGAGCGCCGTTCGGATTTAGAACGATTACAAACATCACTTGAGGCTATTGAGGAATTACAAAGTTTGGCCAACGAGTATGGTATCAATGATGTTTTTCAAGACAATGGAGGAAAAGTTCTTCAAGTTTTAATCTTGCTTGGTTTGCGAATATCACCTGGACGTGAAGGAAATGATGCTATTGATGCCGAACAAAATGAATATGAATTAAAAACAATTAATAAACTTTTGAGTAAGAGTGTAACTACACATCATCATCTTAATCTTGATATCCTAGCCAAATATCGTGCTGTAAAAGCTTGGTATATTGCTGTATATGAAGGAATAGTATTGAAAGCTATATATAAAATTGAGCCTAGTTCACTTGAGGTTAAGTTCAGTTATTGGGAATCTAGAATACGTGGAGGAATGGACTCTATTAATAACCCTAAAATCCCTTTAAGTTTAATAGAAAAAGAAGGTGAGTTAGTTTATATTAAACAGAATTAACTAACAATTAAAGAAAATGTGATACTGTAAATAATTACCCTTCATAATTTCAGAGATAATTGCTTTGAGGTATTTAAATAAACCGATTTTTTTTGATTAATAAGACATTCATAAAGAGTTAAAGTATCCTGCAAACTTTGAGATTTATCTAAAAAACGAAAAGCTGAAGATGCTAAATAAGACGGCTCTTGTTCAAAAGACATCCAACTTCTTTCTAGCTGTTCAGCAGCAAAACCTGTAGTATTTGAGCCTGCAAAGATATCTAGAACTATATCTCCAGGATCGGTCAAAAATTTAATGAAAAACATCGGCAACTTTTGAGGAAATCTCGCTGGATGGGGAGGTATCGAAATAGATTTACATAATTGAATATAACTAGATTTACTTTCAGTATTTGCAATTTCTAACAAATTTGATGGTATAGCACCACCATTGTCAGTAGCAAAATTCTTACTGATATCATGCCCTGAAGGTCTTTCTTTCGGTGTATAGTATTTTTGAGGATCTGCCTGTAGCTTTTTCATGCGCTCAGAGTAAGGCACTAAAACATTACTGACATTAGCTTTAGGATTGTCAGTTTTTGAGAGCCACCAGACAGTATTGACAGAATCCTTTGCTCGAATCTTTCGCTTATTAACCCATTCAATTGGTGAAGGTAGTTTGGCTGGATTGTACCAAAAAAATTCTTCGGCAAGTCTAAAACCCAATTCATCACAAAGTTTAATTAAAACTCGATAGTTATAGAGAGAGCGCACTGGACGTTTACTTTCATAAGCTCCACCTAAATCAAGTACAAAACTACCAGTTGAATTCAGAACCCGATAAACTTTCTGGCAAAATTCAACCAACCAATCAACATAATCTTCCTGGTCTACATTGCCATAACTCTTCTTCCTCTGCAATGCAAAAGGTGGTGATGTCAGCACTAAATCTATTGAGTCAGATTCTAGTTGATCTAGCAATTTCAGGGAATCACCAAGATAAGCTGCACCGGAGTCTGTCGTATATAGTGGATTTGGCAGAATCATTTTTAGACGTACTTAGAGTTAGTTCTATAACTATAATGCGAAAAAAACAAGAAGGTAGGCTAAATTTTGTACCTGAATATGCCTCATCATAGCCATAAATTAAAAACTGTAACAAAAACTACAAAATTGACATCTTTTAAAAAAACGAGGGTAAGCTAACCATATCAATCCGGTTTAGAAAGATACTGTGATGAGGAGTGAATATTATGGTGGCTACATCTCTCCCTTTTGTGGAAACTCAATCCCCCGCCCATATATGCCCCTATGATCAAGCTTGTAATTATTTAGAATGGGCGGCTAAAGAATTAAAATTAGATGCAGGTATAGTAGAAATACTTAGCCATCCTCGCAAAGTAGTGACTGTTTCCATCCCCATCAAAATGGACAATGGGGAAGTACGAGTTTTTGCTGGACATCGGGTACAACATTCCGATATTTTAGGCCCCTATAAAGGTGGGATACGCTATCATCCAGCCGTAACATTACGGGAAGTATCTGCCCTAGCCATGTTGATGACTTGGAAATGTGCTTTATTAGGTATTCCCTATGGTGGTGGGAAGGGTGGCATTCCCATAGACCCCAAAAAGTTCAGTGTGGGGGAATTAGAACGAATTAGCCGCCGTTATATTAGTGAATTGATTAAAGATATCGGACCATCAGTAGATATACCTGCCCCAGATATGGGAACTTCTGCCAGGGAAATGGCCTGGATGATGGACACCTACTCTGTGAATGTTGGTCATTCTGTACCAGGAGTGGTTACAGGTAAACCTTTATCTATTGGTGGTTCTTTAGGACGAGAAATGGCTACGGGACGAGGTGTAATGATTATTGTCCGTGAATCTCTCAAAGATCATGGTATATCCCTTACTGGGGTGAGAATTGCCATTCAAGGGTTCGGTAATGTGGGCGGTGCTGCTGCTGAATTATTACATCAAGCTGGGGCGAAAATCATCGCCGTTTCTAGCGGCGCTGGTGGTATCTTCGCAGAAGATGGTCTTGATATTTCGGCTGTAAAAGCTTATGCTGCTCAAAATCGCCGCAGTGTGGTCGGTTTTCCCACAGCTAAGGCCATTAGTAATGCAGACTTGCTAACTTTACCTTGTGATGTGCTAATTCCCGCAGCTTTAGAAAACCAAATTACTGAAGAAAATGTTCATGAAATTAAAGCCCAATTTATCGCCGAAGCTGCAAATGGGCCTGTGACTTTAGAGGCTAACCAAGTTCTGGAAGCGCGGGGTGTCACCGTATTGCCAGATATTTTGGCCAATGCTGGGGGTGTGGTGGTTAGTTATTTGGAATGGGTACAAGGTCTTTCCTATCTATTTTGGGATGAGGAACGAGTTAATAAGGAAATGGAATATTTGATGGTTCAGGCTTACCATAAGGTAATGGAAGAGGCAAAAACACGGAGGGTAAATTTACGGTTAGCTGCCTATACTTTAGGTGTGGGTAGAGTGGCGCAAGCTTTGACCGATAGAGGTTTATATCCTTAGTCGAACTAACGCAGTTGTAGCAGGAGGCAGGAGGTAGAGGGTAGGAGTTCATGAGTATGCCCGCACCACAAAAGTTTGATTATGGTTGTACCTCATTTGAATGAAATATGCTGTATTATTTCCCCCCTGCTCCCTGTCACTTGTCACATGATATGCGCTTTTCCAAATATTGACCAATCATTAACTGTTCACCGGCACGGGAAATAATGCTCTGTCTGGTGCGGTATTTACTGCCAATGAGTTTAATTTCTTCCTCAAATACGGAATTATTGTATTCAGTTCGTAAACAAAGAGTTTGGGGACTAGAGAAATAATAGTCAGCGGTGACAGGTAGAGAAGTGGCAAAACCCCGATCTCGATATAAGATATTGCCTAAAGCACCAAAAAGGGTTAATCCTTGGGATTCTTGTCTGTCCTTAATTATATCTGTACTTTGCCAAGACACTTCAGCACCACAGCTTAAACTTTTGACATCACTTAAATTATGGAGTTGGCCTAGTTTTTCTAATTCTTCACACTCTGGTTCTAAAAATCGGATGGTGATAATACTTTCTATTTCCTTGGTTTCTCCTTGGGGAAGAGTATAATAACGTCGTTCAGAATGCCATTGACCTGCGGAGGCTTGAAAAAATTCGCTAATTTGCTGTTCGTCAGAGGTGGTAAAGAGTTTGAGGGATGTTGTCACTGTTAATTTTCCTCATCTATCTATCAATTTTTAGTTAATTTTCCATATTTTTCTGTTTCATCTGTTACCAAGTAGTGTTAAGGAGGCAGGAGGTAATACCCATATATAAATTTAGGGGCTTTAAACCCTTTTGCCACAGGGCGAAAATTGTATTTTCTTCCTCCTGCCTCCTGCCCTCTGCCTCTTCGGTAGTACATCTGCTATTAGATGATATAGAGCTAAAATGCAATGATTATTTACTATTCTTAATATATGGATAAAAACTCAAAAATGCCAGCCTGTTAGTAAAAGTTAAGTATTTTGAATCATTTATTAATAATAATTAATACAAAACAAATAGTGTTTTCTGGTAGAATCAGTCTGGATCTAAGGACTTACTTATGAACCAGAAGATCCGCGACTGTTCTAAGAAGTCGAGGATCTGACTAGTGAATTTAGGTGTAAGTCCTGGATATCAAATTGAAACTTTCAGGTGATTAATTGTGAAAAACTGGCTGCATAAATTATTGGTAGGATTAGTTTGTTGTATTTTTTTAGTTTGTGGATGGCAAAATAGAGCATTAGCGGTAGAAGTTACCCAAAATGTTTATGATTATCTATTGCAATATCAACCAGAAACTTATAATCTGCTTAAACAGGAATTAGCAGAAAGTATTGAAGATGCTAAACAACCACTAGCAGATGAAGTAGTTAATAATCTTTGGGCATTATCTCCCAATAATCCCCAAGTTAAATGGCGAGAAAATAATGGCAACATAGAATATTTAATGTCAACTTGGAAATATACAAGTAACCCAAGTACAGATTGGCCGGTAGGTGCAAAAAAACTTTTAGCTTATCAAACTTGGTTTACCGCAGTACCACAAGTAAAACAATTTTGTCAGCAATATCAAGCAACTGATAGCAATATTCCTGATAATGTTGAACTTTCATTGCGGTTACAACAGTATTTGGGGTTAATTTTAAATAAATATTCTACTAAAACCCATTTTGTAGAAATGTGGGTCAAAGCAAAAGATTTAACTAGACCATGTATTGATGGAGAAATTAACGATTCTAGTTGTAATCTTTTACCTGTTCCTGTTCCTGATAGCAGTCCTGTGATTAAGGCAATATACACTAATTCCTACACCAACAGTAAACAAGAATATTATCCTTGGACGGGGTTAGGTTATACTTATGATTGGGGAAATAAACAAAAACCTCATCAAGGACCAAGCGAGTTTATTATTAATCCCACTCCAGAAAAACCTGTGGAGGTAGAGGTTGTTTCTGTGACACAAACCCAAGAATATTGTCAGCGCGTACAGTAATTAGGAATTTCCAGGGCGGGGAAAACCCGCCGCTACTGGGTGTTATCTACCTAGTTTGTTGGGAATATCGGCACAACCTCCGGGAATTGTTTTGCGGCTTTTTTCTCCACACCAAGCGCAGCAGTAATAACGGATGGAGTCGGACATTCTTTGGGCGTTGGTAAAGTTGGCATTTTCGATGACTGCACCAGTATATTCTCCGGTTTCATAGTTGGGGGGTTCAGTACGACTGCGGGGGGATGCTTGTTCTGCTGCACCGTAAAAGAGACGGACTGCGTTTAAATCACTCTCGCTGAGGTTGGCATCATATAAGATGGTGCGGGACAGGTTGGCTTTTACTAGGTCACAACTGCTAAGATTAGCCCGGATGAGATTAGCTTCACTTAAATCTGTCCAGCGTAAATCGTTGTTAGCAACATCAGCACCGGCTAACATAACACCTAAATCTATGACGCGGACTCCTTCTAAACGATCTTCGGCGTAACCACCACTACCATCAAGAATAGCTCTCCCTAAACGGCGATCGCGCTGTAGGGGAGTGAGTAATTTAGAACGGGAGAGAAAGCGGAGAATTTTGGCTTTACCACTGCCATCTACACTACTAAATATGGCGGCTGTACGTCCTTCAGCGATCGCTCTTTCTTGTGGCCAATCTTCTAATAATCCTTCTTCATCTAAGACTAGATCGGAAACACCTTGGAAGTAAGAATCTATAGTTTGTTGTTGGGTAATAATGTTTTGCTGTACTGTCAGTAGGTTTTGTTGGATAGTCAAATCTTTGGAAATTACATATTGTCGCCAAGCTACGTAAACGGCAATAATAGCGATCGCAATTTGTCCTAGTGCCCCAAACCATTCTGCTAAGGTTCCCGATGCTTCCCAGTTGATTCTCCTACCCCAACGCAGTAAACTATTACCCAAATTCGTAAACTTTAATAGACCAATTATGGCGACAATTATGCCCACTAACCCAATAAATACATTTTTATCTTGAGGTGAAAACCACTCTTGAATGACATTTTGCAAGCGAGGGAAGAGTATCCACACGGATAACAACAAAGTAGCGAAAGTTCCCGAAATACCTAGAAATGAGTTATTAATGACAACACCAACCAGAGTCAGGGCGATCGCTAAACTCGTGAATAACAAAATTCTGGGGGCAATTCCCATCTGAAACCGAGACTTATCTTGCAGCAGAGAAGATGTTCTGTTGATAATATTTGTTTTCAGAGAAGATGGTAAAAATACTGATTTATTAATCTTTTCCTCTCCTAGTAATAACTGATTACTGCCATCTATTTCCAATTCATCTTCCTGCTTGATCTCTGGGGAAGATGGGTGGTGAGGTGTATCAGATTCATGAATAGTCATTCGATTTTGGATTTTATATTTTAGATTTTAGATTTTGGATTGATGTCCCGGATCAAGCCGGGAGGTTGTATCATTAGGGAATTATTGACCATTCTTGTAATTTTCCTCCCATCGTCTCACCAAAAACCCAAGGTCTATAAAAACACTGACATTGAAAGTATTATATAGCGTTTCCCTCCAATCTAATGAAGTATATATCAATTTATTCTCTGTTCCCTGCGATGCCCTGAGCAAGTCGAAGGGTCGAAGTATTCCCTGCCCACACAAATCTATTCAGACATCAAAACGGATTGCTGTATGATAAGGATTGCCATAGATGAGTAAATTTTACACAATGGTTGAATTGATTTATTGAGCTTGGATATGGTATTCTATGCCTAATTCAACAGAACTTTATCCAAATCTTCATTTTTAGTTTACATAATCAAAAAACAATTAATCACAATCTGTTGATTTTGATACGACTTTTAAAACCCAATCAGTTTTAGGACCATTCTATGAGTTTTGTAGGTGCAGTATGGTAATTTGGCAGCGCTTAATTGCCTCTAGTTTAATCAGTTGCTTGGCAATTGGTTGTAATGATTTGGCAAATTCTTCATCTGACAATGCTCAACAAGTAGTTCAACAAACTAATGTTAACCAACTGATCACAGAAGTACAAGATAGTCAAAAAGCAGAAACCCTATTACTCCAAGGTAATGGATTATTAGATAGCCACCGTTATCAAGAAGCTTTAATTGTCTATAATCAGGTGATAGCTCTAAAAAATGATAGCCCAGAAACCTATGTAAATCGGGGCAATGCCTTAATCGCTTTGCACCAATATCCAGAAGCTGTAGAATCATACAATAAGGCGATCGCCATTCGTCCCAATCAGGTTCAAGCTTGGTATAATCGAGGCAATGCTTTAACTGCTACACGCCGTTATGAAGAAGCTGTAAAATCATACAATGAAGCCATCACGATTGAACCAAGTAAACACGAAGCTTGGATTAATCGGGGAATTGCCCTCACAAAATTGCAACGCTACAAAGAAGCTTTAGCTTCTTACAATCAAGCAATTACTATTCAACCTAATTTGCATCAAGCATATTATAATAAAGCTTGTAATTATGCCTTGCAAAACAATACAGAACTAGCCTTAGAAAACCTGAAAGAAGCTATTAAGTTTGTCCCCCAAAAATATCAAAATCTCGCCAAAAACGACCCCGATTTTGATAAGATCAGAGGTACAGAGCAGTTTCAGAAATTATTAATTAGTTCTGCAAAATAAGTTATGTATTTGGGAGAGGGAACAGGAAGGATCAGGGAATAGCAATGTCACAACTTCAACGCATTACCATTAACTCTCAACAACTTCAAGCCAGCCAACTGTTATTAACATCTCAACAGCAACATTATTTATGGCGAGTATTGCGTTTACAAGATGGTGATCAATTTATTGCTATGGATGGTATGGGTAAATGGTGGTTAGCACAGTTACAAGGAGAACAAGCGCAGATTTTAGAACCACTGGAAACTAATCAGGAATTACCCCTATCTATTACCTTGATGATGGCCTTACCCAAGGGTAATGGCTTTGATGAAATTGTCCGGTATTGTACAGAATTAGGAGTAACTTCCATTGTACCAATTTTGAGCGATCGCACCCTGTTAAATCCCAGTTCGCAAAAACTAGAGCGTTGGCGGCGCATAGCCTCAGAAGCCGCAGAACAATCAGAAAGAACCATAGTTCCCACCATCCTAGAACCAGTCACTTTTAATACGGCTATTCAAAACTGTACTTCTAATCATCGTTATATCTGTGAAGCCCGTGGAAACTATCCCCATTTACACCACATCATCAATAATATTACCTATCAAATATATGAAATAATGATTGCTATCGGACCAGAAGGCGGATGGACAGATCAAGAACTAGAAATAGCTATAAAATCAGGGTTTATACTTATTTCGTTGGGTCGTCGTATCCTCCGTGCAGTTACAGCCCCCATCGTTGCCATATCTTTAATAGCCGCCAAATTTGAATCATAACGAAGGCAGGAGGCTTTTTTTGGAATGGGGGATTTATACTCCAAAAATTTTCCCATTAAAAGGCGAAGTTTTAGACCAGATTGTTTCAATAACCACGCGCTGAATTGAAAACCTGTAAACAACACCTAATTATTTTTACCCGGTATCCAGAACCAGGGAAAACAAAAACCCGACTCATACCAGCGTTGGGAGAAGTTGGTGCTGCCCATTTGCACCAGCAGATGACCGAATATACTGTTTCCCAAGCCCAAGAATTGGTAAAAATCGCCAGAATATCCGTAGAAGTACGATTTACTGGCGGTAATTTACAAAAAATGCAACATTGGTTAGGAAATGATTTAGAATATCAGAGTCAGGAGGAAGGGGATTTAGGTATCAGAATGGAGCGATCGCTTAACCATGCCTTTAAACAAAAAGCAGAACAAGTGATCATTATTGGTACAGACTGTCCCAATTTCAGTTTACAAATTTTAGCAACAGCTTTTAAACAATTAAAAACGTTTAATCTGGTACTGGGTCCAGCCCTAGATGGCGGTTATTACTTAATCGGCTTACAACAACCACAACCCGAATTATTTAAGAACATTCACTGGGGTACTGATCAAGTATTAATAGAAACATTAAAAATTGCCAAAAGCAGGGATCTATCAATATATTCTCTGCCACTTTTAGCAGATATTGATCGTCCAGAAGATTTGAAAACTATAGGATTATAGGATTATTATTAGACATCCGGTGGTAATTAAATGTGCTTGCCTTGAAACCCTTGTACAGAAGTTCCGCCGGAACGTCTCTATGCCTAAATTTATACCTGGTTTCAGCAACGCCGATTTTTCAAATACACGTACTGGGGCTGGATATTACCCACGTGGAAATACTTATATTTAATGTTTATAACACATAGACAATTACTTATATATAAGCAAAGAAATGGTAATGATTGGCAAAAAACTCTATTATCTAAAAAAGCAAAAACTTGATAAACTAAGACCCATAAAATGTCGTCGCAGTTTAGTTTTGAAAAGCTCATGTTAGATTATGTTTAAACTACCTCAAGCATTTTCCGTATTAGGTTTACCAGTCCATGTTATGAAAGATTATCCAGACTGGTTAATAGATTGTTTACAAAAAGGTCAAGGAACTCATGTTGTTACATTGAATGCAGAAATGACCATGCAAGCAGAACGGAATCTAGCCTTAGCAAAAGTAATTAAAAATGCTGAACTAGTAATTCCCGACGGTGCAGGGGTTGTTCTCTATTTACAATATTTACTAGGACAAGACATCCAACGTTGTCCAGGCATTGAACTGGCAGAAAAATTATTAGAAACTGTTGCAAAACAACAAATGGCTGCCTCAATATTTTTGTATGGAGGCGCACCAGGGGTGGCCGCCACAGCAGCAAATTTATGGCAAGAAAAACTGCCCACATTGAAAATATTAGGAACACATTCTGGTTATCATTCCCCAGAAGAAGAACAACAATTATTGGAAACCCTCACCCAACTACAACCACAAATTATCTTTGTTGGTTTGGGCGTACCACGTCAAGAATTATGGATTGCAGAACACCGCCATTTGTGTCCTCATTCCATTTGGGTAGGTGTTGGTGGTAGTTTTGATATTTGGTCAGGAACAAAAACACGCGCTCCCTATTGGTTAGCCAATAATAACCTAGAATGGCTGTATAGATTATATCAAGAACCTTGGCGCTGGCGACGGATGTTAGCCTTACCAGAATTTGCCTTTAAATCCTTGATTTATCGTTTAACGGCAAAGGATGTAAAAACTTTGGAATATTGAAAAAGATAGAAAACATACACAGGGTGGGGAAACCTTGCCCCCACAATAATTATGTCTATATTAATAGAGTCTCTAGAGTGCATTCCCAGCCAGAGTCTGGGAACGAGGGAAAAAAGTTTTGAATATTTTCGACAAATGCTAGAGTATTTTCTAAGTGGATATTATGACCGACTTGATTAATGATTTTTAACTGAATAAAATTACATTTTTCAGTCATTGCCATATTAATATCAATAAATTTTTTATCTTTTTCTCCAACTAATAATAATAGAGGAATAGTATTTTGAGTTAGTGATTCCCATAAACAAGGTTGAGAACCTGTTCCCATAAACTGCAATGATTTAACTAAGTTGAGAGGATGATTTGCTATTCTACTTTCAAGCATAGATTGATATTGTGGATGGTTTTTAATATCACCAAAAATTGGCTGTTGATACCAATTGTTGAGAAAGTTATAAAAATCATCTTTATTTGTCATTCTCGATAATTTTTGGGCTATTTGAGAATCACTTTTAATTCTGGCTAATCTGGCTGTTTCTGTTAATAAACCAGGAGAAGCAGATTCTAAAATAACTTTAATAAATCTGTGGGGAAAATGTAGAGTGAGATATAAAGCTAATCTTCCTCCCATTGAGTAACCAATTAAAAAACATTTATCAATATTTAATTGATCTAATAAGTTAATAATAGCTTGGGCTGTGGATGACATGGTATAGTTTTCATCATCACTAACTTCAGTTTTACCATGTCCTGGTAAATCTAAAGTTAGGTAGGAAAAGTTATTAAATAATAATTTGATAGTTTGATCAAATTCATTGATATTCCCCATGAAACCGTGAAGGAAAAGCATAATGGGTTTATTAGGATTGATAGTTAAAGAATAGTTGAATTGAAATTGGTTAAAAGTCATTTTTCTATTATTTAGTAGATAAAAGTGAGATTTTCTTGAAGAGAAATATAATCTATTTGACATACTCACCGACCTAAAGGCGCGGTGATTCTTGACGCTTCACTGACTGATGCTACCGAAGTAGTCTTACTCTGTCTCTGCGTCCGTTTAGAGTCGTGGCAATGCCCTATCCCGACTTTATTTATATTTTTGGCAGCATTTTCATCACGGTCGTGTTCAGTTCCACAATTTAAACACTGAACCTTCCGAATTTTTAAATCAAGTTTACCCCATTTGTATCCACATTCAGAACAAACTTGACTTGTTGCTTCCCATCTACTAATAACACGGAACTCTCTATTAAACGTTTAGATTTTTAGTATAAATTAACTCTAGAGAATGAGGCTTTTTGAAGTTCTCTTTCTTCTCATTGTCCTCAACTAGAGTCACTGATGTTCTTTTGTCTTCCTACCCCCCTCATAACTGCTCTTTTTTGTCAAATTTCATGTTAAGAAAAATGTTTATAATGGATAGCTAGAAGGACGGGGCTTGTATCCCACCTTCCGCACCCTAAACTGTCACACAATGAAAAATGGTCGTTTGGGGATTTGAGATTGGCGAACTGCTTGCAGCAGCGCTTCGCTATCGCCACCTAAGATTTAGGCTATTTTGTATCAAAATTATCCTCACAGGTATTCAAAAATCCGATAGCAGAGCGTGGCGTTAGCCATAATTACCGATTGTGACACCAGGGGGTGCGGAATGTGGGTTAAATTAGCAATAGCGAACTGCTTGCAGCAGCGATTCGCTATCACAAAGCACTCCGTAGGAATCACTATATGACCAACACCACAAATATATTAAAGCAAGCCACAGACGGGTTACTGATGATGAGTGAATCAGAATGCCCCTTTGAGGTCTTTACTTGGGAATCCACAGCATTGAATGAAGCTACATTATTAGAAAAGACGGGTCATTGTCAGGGTACACCTGTTAAACTTGTGGAAATTGATAATTTCTTTAAAAACTCAGTGAGTGAGAAAGATTGGCACGAGGACGAGGAAAAAGCCACTGTGAAAAAGTTTAAAAATCTTGTGAATGTCTTGAAAACTAATTTAACTAATTTACAAGGTTATAAAATAGGTAGTAAAGAAATTGATGTTTATATTCTTGGTAATACCCCTGATGGTATAGCAGGGATTTCTACTAAAGTTGTGGAAACCTAAAGATTGTCAACTTTGCTTTCAATCACTAGTTGAATATTGGGAGAAACATTAGAGAGAAAATCATACCCTGTTAGTTCTTCTAGGGTATCCACACTGGTTCTAAAGACCTTCCAATTATTATCAAGTTGTTCATCATTGGGGATATTGACAGCAATAACACGGGTATTAGCAGTAACACCATTGAGTTCAGTACCGGGGTTATCCAAGACTACAACAATTTTCCAGGTAGATTGGGGAATTGTGACTAAATTCTTCAATTTCCCCTTACTACCAACCGAACCAGCAATAATATAAAGTTCCTTACCTTGTGCTACTAATTCCCTACAATAATCCTCCAGATTCCCCCAGGTATTGCGGTTATTATCGGGTGTTTGGGGCATCATATTAGTCATCAAGAAAGTTGCTGCATTATCTTCAGTACTGCGGGTTCTATCAGCTGATGGGGTAACATGACCTCTATCATATCCTGAACCATTATAAGCAGTGGGTTTAATGCGTTCCCAACCTTCAGGTAAGTTGTTATCAGGTTTAAAGTTATCCTGACGCTCTGCACTGCCAAACCATGATTTATTTAACTGCCAACTTACCCAATTAGGAGTACCATTACTGCGATTGTAAGACAGTACATACTGGGGTTTTATCATCAAGTAATTATCAGGGCTATTAACATTGGTTGCGGCTTGACTGGGATTACCTAATAGCAAATGAACCGATGGTATATTTCTAGGAAGTAATTCTGGTTCCAGTTCTAAAGTGAGTTGTGCTTGTGCTGGTAAACAAATCAGTAGCCCAATTACAAAACTAATTAATTGGACTTTTATAAACTTAATCATAAATTACTCAGTTTTTATTGAAATACTTGAACAAACTGTAAAGCAATTAGGACAGGCATTCAGGATATCCATATCAGTATCAGCAACCTGTAGAAATAAAATCTTTTGCACCTGAGAACTTAGCGATGAATTGGGTAGTCTGAATTGCATCGTCTATGGCGTTGTATTGATGTTGTTTTCTCTTAACTTTATATTCTAGAACTAAGTAGGTGAACCGAAAACTCTTTCGGTGTTCCCTGTTCCCTGTTCCCCGTTCCCTGTTCCCTTGCCCCAAGGACAATTTTTAACGCTAACCTACTTATCATTGGTTGATTGTTTACGACCTGTAACTGTTATACAATGAGTGTTTACACGGAAACAGTGACAAAATATATTGAAGACCAAGGCATTAACGTCAATGCAGGATAAATCCTGCAACTAGCCTTCATTTCTTGTCTAAAGCCCAGATGTGGCTCCCTAAGTCAGCCGCACCTTCAAGGGTTTTCGGCATTTTCTTCATAAGACCCTGAAACTAACAACTTGTATACATCATTCAGTCTCAAGTGAGACTATCAATTTACTCTAAAATCTCATATCCACAATCATTTAATTTTTTGGTGGTGTGCGTCGTCTTTGCAGAAAGTCAGGAATATCCAAAGAGGGTTTTTCTTTTGGTTCTGTGCGTAAATTGGGATTGTTAGCGGGTGGTTGTGGTGTTATTGTTCTTCTAGTTGTTTGTGAGGGAGTAGGAGTGACAGTTCTGGAAGTAACTACAGTTTGTGATGATGGAGCTTGAATTTCACCAGTAAACCCAGTGGCAATTACAGTTATTCTCACTTCTCCTTGTAATCTGTCATCTATGACTGCACCAAAAATAATATTGGCATTGGGATCAACTACTTCATAGATAGTTTCTGCGGCCGCATTAACTTCATGGAGAGTCAGATCACTACCACCAGTAATATTAAAGACAACTCCTCTAGCACCTTCAATAGAACATTCCAATAAAGGAGACGAAATGGCAGCGATCGCCGCTTCTCTCGCTCTAGATTTACCTGAACTCACACCAATTCCCATCAAAGCTGATCCAGCATCCGCCATAACAGCTCGCACATCAGCAAAGTCAACGTTGACTAATCCAGGAATGGTAATAATATCGGAAATACCTTGCACACCTTGACGCAATACATCATCGGCATAGCGGAAAGCTTCTTGCACAGGAGTTTGTTCTGGGATCACTTCCAACAGCTTGTTATTGGGAATAATAATCAAGGTGTCTACGCGACTTTTTAAGCCTTCAATCCCTTGTTCTGCTTGGCTAGTGCGTCTGCGTCCTTCAAAAATAAATGGCCGAGTCACTACACCAACAGTCAGAGCGCCCATTTCTTTGGCTACCTCTGCCACAATTGGGGCTGCACCTGTACCCGTACCGCCGCCCATACCAGCAGTGATAAAAACTAGGTCTGCACCATCCAAAGCAGTAGCAATCTCATCACGGGATTCTTCCGCTGCCTTTTGACCAATTGCCGGATTTCCCCCAGCACCCAATCCTCTAGTCAGTTTTTGCCCAATTTGCAAGCGACTAGGAGCGCCCGCTAATGTCAAGGCTTGGGCATCAGTGTTAATTGACCAAAACTCTACCCCAGAGACATCGGACTCAATCATGCGGTTGACAGCATTGCCGCCACCACCACCGACACCAATCACTTTGATGTTGGCAACACGACCGGGAACAATTTCACCAATACCGTTATTTTCAGTAGAAATTCTCTTACTATCTTTACCTTGGGAAAAATTCAACCCAGAGTTATTAAAAGGATTGCTTGAGTTAACTGCCAGAGATAACCCTGGTTGTCCTCCAGTTTGAGAGTTATAGGTAAGCCCTTGGTTCTTATCAAGTGTCATTGGATTTGTGAAAGGTAGATAAACGAGTTTTATTGGTGTGATTCACCCAAGAGTTAAATCATAGCCATAATTTATTGTGGCACTGTGTTTTATGGTTTTTACTATATTCCCAGCCTACATGATTGCAGATGAAATAGATGAAATATAGCAATGGTAACAAACTGAGGTCTAAACCTAAATTGCAAAGCCATATATAAAGCCTGTTTTTCCCATGACTTTTTTCCTGCTGCATTCTTGAGATGATTAGCTGTATAGTTTATGATATCAGCCACTAATGTTGCTAACTCTGCCGATATGCCAAAAAGTATAGTTCTAAAAAGCATAGACATTTACATTAGACTTCAGAAGCTATAACTTACTGAATTAGGCTTTAATGGTTCAAAGCTCCTTCCTGCTTCATTTTCAACGCAGATTTTTCCATCTCTTAAGGTAGCATTTTTTGTCTTGGTTTCGTGATTTCTATTACTGGTAGTTAATGACGATCATTCCTACAGCTAAAAAAATCTCGATATAACTTGATTTCAGTTATACAACTAGTTATTAACTTTACCAGCAGTGAAAGCAACATTGAGAAGATAGGGTTATTGTTAATGTGTTTGTGTTTTCTGGGATGGCTGGGATTTTTTGGCATCTAAGCCAGATTTTGATTGATACTCTTGTACTAATGGAGTGGCAGGATTTTTAAGATTAACATAATCCATATTACTCACATTAACTTTAGTATGTAAATATCGCATTTGTCCAAGTACCTGAATTTTTTCTAATAATTTGTTATTGGGGCTGCCTAAATGCACATTTCCCAATTCAGTTTTTAAGATTAAATTAGTGGGATCTTGAAAATTAATTTCTGTCACCTTGAGAGAAGTTCGGGCGATCGCTTCATAGAGTTGATTCCAGAATGGCTTGTACTCAGCAGGAGAACCAATAACGATTATTTGGGGTAATTTGGACTGAGGGTTCATTGACGCATAGTTATCTATTGACATCCAGACCCCATTCACATCTAGTAAACCTAGTTGATTTTGTTTATTAGTACCTGGGCTATTTTGTAAACAAGACTTAACATTAGATCTAGTACGAAGAAGACAGTTAGTGACTGTTTTATCTTGACTAACTTGAGCGATCGCCACTGGGACTCGTTCCTGAATTTCAATAATTAAACTCGGTGGTAGTAGACGACGAGTGACAGTAGCTTTAGCAATATTGGGTTGTTTCCTGAGAGTATCCGCAATGATGGTAGGTTCAATGCGCCATAAAGACTGGGGAGAAGATAGCCCTAGCAGCTTATCAATATCCTTTTGTTTGACAACTTGATCCCCAGATTTAATAACTATTTGCGCGGAATCCTTTAAAACCCAGATAGGCTGAATTGCCACCCAGAACAAAGCAGAAGCAAATCCAGTTACAGCCATTGTTTGCCAAACAGCCTTAATAATTTTAATCTGTCGTTGGCGACGTAATTTTTGCCGCCTCTGGACTAAATTTCTCCGTGAAACTGATAATATTCCTGCCATATATACCTCTTGTAAATATCCGTTAAATTGATTTTTTATATTTCTATTTGCTGATATATACTCAAAATGGCTTTATCATTTTATTTTTGATGGTGATGCAGTCACCATCAAATTTAGAAATTTTTAATCTACTGACTTTAAATGTTGCACTATTCTGACTGCTGATCAAGCCTGAAAACATCATGAGTATAATTGGGAAGAGCATCTTCATTACTAACCTCCTCCGACAAATTCACTAACAAAGCTTGTATTCGCATCCGGGCAATATAAGGCCAACCGCCTTCTGATTCAATATCTTTGAGTAGTGAGTATAGTCGCTGACGATTTGTTGGCAAATTTGCCTGAAATACTCCATCCCGAATTTCTCTGTGTAACTGTTCTAAATGGCGTAACACAGCCAATAGAGCAATAACATCTCCATCACAAGCTTGAGCTACTTCTTTCACAGCAGTAGAAATATCCTGTAAACGCCAGGATAAATCCCCAGAGTCCGAATTTTGATCATTGTTCACAGCAAGGGTTACTCCATAAAACTATTGACACTCCCCGATCTAAAGACGTGGGGACTCTACCAGACTCACCGTTAGACGACAGGTTAACACCAATCGCCCAAGAGGGCAAATCTCCTGTAGCGTAAGTTCCCCTATGCCCTACGGTACTTAATCCTAATGTGAGGATGTTAATACTAGCGTTAATATCCCTATCTTCAACAAACCTACAATGATGACGGGATATTGGGAGAGTCTGTTAATTGATCAACGATTGACGCAAAATATAGTAGAGAAGCTAGAAAGAGAAATGTTTGTTGCTTCTTCCCACTGAACTTCTAAACTCCTACTCCTCTGCTCCCCTGCCTCCTACCTCCTGATACATAACTTTATAGCTATTATCAGGTAGGAAGAATCCTTAGTGATAAGCTATAGAAGGCTTTTCCATGATTTGCGCTGTATTACAGCAGGATTTAACGACTAGAATCTTTTGATTTTGAGTTAAAAAAAATCGTATGATCTGGCTAATTTCCCTATCCAAACAATTGTATGTACTCGCAATACATACACCATCGACAATGGATGCGGTCGGCTGCTTAGTCTATGGTTTGAATTCCAGACTCACAAGATAAATGACGTTTAAGTACGTTTAGTCAAGCAGTTGCACAAATTAAATACTAATTTTTGACATTGAGGTTGACCATGAGGTATCGCGCTTTAATCGTTGCTTTTCTTGCTATGTGCTTAGGACTAATTACCGCTTGCAGTGATGCACCATCTGCCACCGCCCGCGAAGTCCTTACTTATGAACAAATTCGCGGCACTGGGTTAGCAAACAAATGCCCCCAACTGTCAGAAACCAGCCGTGGTTCTATCCCCATTGATGCCAATCAAACATACACTATCAAAGAACTTTGTTTAGA
Source organism: Cuspidothrix issatschenkoi CHARLIE-1 (assembly GCF_002934005.1). GTDB lineage: Bacteria > Cyanobacteriota > Cyanobacteriia > Cyanobacteriales > Nostocaceae > Cuspidothrix > Cuspidothrix issatschenkoi. The sequence goes on from NZ_PGEM01000025.1 coordinate 94,423, forward strand.
ACCAACAAGTTACTTTGTCAAAGAAGAACCTGCTAACAAACGTCAAAAAGCAGAATTTGTACCTGGTAAAGTAATGACTAGATATACCTCTACCATTGACCAAGTACAAGGAAAGCTCACCGTTAACCCAGATAATAGCTTGACTTTTAAAGAAGAAGATGGTCTAGATTTCCAAGCTATTACTGTTAAACTTCCTGGCGGTGAATTAGTGCCTTTCTTATTTACCATTAAAAACTTAGTTGCACAAACACAGCCTAACTTAACCAACATTAATACATCCACTGACTTTGAAGGAACTTTTAAAGTACCTTCCTATCGTGGTGCTGCTTTCTTAGATCCTAAAGGTCGTGGTGTAGTTAGTGGTTATGATAATGCGGTAGCTTTACCTGCCCAATCTGATGCTGAAGACTTAACCCGTACTAACGTTAAGCGTGCAGAAATCCTCAAGGGTAAAATTTCCTTACAAGTTGCCAAAGTAGATAATGCTTCTGGTGAAATAGCTGGGACTTTTGAAAGTGAACAACCTTCTGATACAGACTTAGGTGCAGGTGAACCTAAAGAAGTGAAGATTCGTGGTTTATTCTATGGACGTATTGAACCTAACGCTTAAATCTGAGGTTTAAATGTAAGAATTCAGGAGTATGGCTAACGCCACGCTGGGTTATCAGAATGAAGAATGAAGAACATTTTTCTTTTATCTTCCCTGTTCCCTGAATCCTTACGTTTAAATATAAAATTTAGAACTCAAGAAAATTGATTTCTGGAATTTTCCTTAACCAAGATGCAGATTATTTACAAATAGCATCTTGGTTTTTTATAAGTGGTGGGAAAAGAGGGAACAGACAAGTTTTCCTACAATTGATAAAATGATCTGTCAACTTCCGATTTATATCAGGCATTATGAATAAATTAAAAAAATCTCCCCAAAAAAATCTTTTGTGGGAAAGATTAATGGCTATTACTGCTGCGGCTAACCTAGTATTAGTTTTATTTGATTTAAGTTATGTACCTTGGCGAGATTTTTACTTCCGGAGACTTCCCCAACTAACTCTATTATATGATCCCATTAAAGGTATTGAACCTCATCGTGACACTACAAAATATCTAGAAGCCATTGCAGCATTAGAAGAACAGGTAAGTCAAACAGGTTTAAATTCAGCAGAAACAAAAACCAAATTAGCGGATATTCGTCTTCTTAGTAAAGAGATGATCGAAACTAATCCTTTTGGTGGGGCTGGTAAAACAGGCACGCTGGAAAAAATTAAAAAGCGGATGCGGGAACACATTGGCAACGAATCAGCCAAGGGAGCATTTAATACTTTTTGGAGTCGGGAGTATTTATCTCAAAATAATTGGAACCAACAAATACAATTTTTTAATACAAATATTCGCCCAGGAATTGCTGCCAACTATTACCGGAAAATTGATGAAAACGGAGAACCAACAAATGATTTTTGGATGATTGATTTACCGTTTATGATTCTATTTGCCATAGAATTATCTGGACGGGCTTTGTTAATTAAACGTAGATATAGTCATTTAAGCTGGTTAGAGGCAATTATTTGGCGTTGGTATGATTTATTATTAATAGTCCCCTTGTGGCGATGGTTGCGAGTTATACCAGTTATAATTAGACTAGATCAAGCTCAATTAATTGATCTTCATTTGATAAGAAAACAACTACATCAAGGCATTTTGGCTAATTTTGCCGAAGAAATTACGGAAATTGTGGTAGTACAGGTAATTAATCAAGTTCAAGGTTCTATTCAACGGGGGGAAATTACCCGTTGGTTATTACAATCAGAAAATGTTCGTTCTTACATAGATATTAATAATATCAATGAAATAGAAGCCCTGACAGGATTATTTATTAAAACTCTGGTTAATCAAGTATTACCAAAAATCCAACCGGAATTGAATGCAATTCTATGTCATAGTATTGAGGTTGCTTGTCAACAATTACCAGGTTATAAGAACTTGCTCATGTTACCAGGATTAGGTCAAGCAAAAGTACAAATTAGTGAACAATTAGCCAGCCAAATTACTAATAATATCTATGCAGCTTTAACGACTGTAACTGGAGATTCTATAGCTGCTAAACTTTCTAGTCAGTTAATCGAAAAATTTACAGATTCCTTAGCTTCGGAAATTAAACAAAAACAAGTCATGACAGAAGTACAAACTTTATTAAATGACTTTTTAGAAGAGGTGAAAATTAACTATATTCAACGTTTATCAACGGAAGATATAGAGAAAATTTTAGAACAAACTAGAAAAATGCGAACAGAATCATCCAGTAGCCTGTCTATTCCTCAATAACAATACCTTGATCAGTAGGTTGGGTTGTAGAACGTAAACATTCGCGAAGCAATAGCATGAAACCCAAGAAATGCCTTGGGTTGCGCTGTCGCTTAACCCAACCTACATAAAATGGACAAGGTATTGATATTTGATTCAGATTAGATACAAAAGCTGCAAGCAAGATGCCCGCACCAAAAGAGTTGTATAATTTAGTAAATTATTTAGCCGTCTCTGGATACAAAATGAGTTTGATAGATGTTTCTTATGGAAGTTCCAGAAATCGCAATATCTGTATGAGACTAAAGGAAGACAAAGATTATGGTTTAAGTCAAGGTATGGCTTAAACCACACTATGCTATAGGAGGATTTATGCGTGCAGTCTTAATGGCAGGTGGTTCGGGAACAAGGTTACGTCCTTTGACTTGCGATTTACCCAAACCGATGGTTCCTATTTTAAATCGCCCAATTGCTGAACATATTATCAATCTCCTGAAACGACACCAAATTTATGAAGTAATTGCTACATTACATTATTTACCAGATGTCCTCCGTGATTACTTCCAAGATGGTGGTGATTTTGGTGTACAAATGACCTATGCTATTGAAGAAGATCAGCCATTAGGAACAGCCGGTTGTGTTAAAAATATTGCTGAACTTTTGGATGAAACTTTTTTAGTTATTAGTGGTGATAGTATTACAGATTTTGATCTGAGTGCAGCCATTGAATTTCATAAACAAAAACAATCAAAAGCGACTTTAATTTTAACCCGTGTGCCTAACCCGATTGAATTTGGGGTGGTGATTACAGATACGGAAGGACGGATTAATAGATTTTTAGAAAAACCTTCTACCAGTGAAATTTTTTCCGATACTGTCAATACTGGAACTTATATTTTAGAACCAGAAGTTTTAGACTATTTACCAGAACATACTGAATGCGACTTTTCCAAAGATTTATTTCCCTTATTACTAGCTAAAAATGAGCCGATTTATGGTTATGTGGCTGAGGGTTATTGGTGTGATGTGGGTCATTTGGATGCTTACCGCGAAGCCCAGTATGATGCTTTAGAAAGAAAAGTGAGGCTAAAAGTAGCTTATCCCGAAATTGCTCCCGGTTTATGGATAGGACAAAATACTTATATTGATCCTAGCGCCAAAATTGCAACTCCCGCAGTTATTGGAAATAATTGCCGCATTGGTGCGAGGGTAAAAATTGAAGATGGTACAGTAATTGGTGATAATGTCACCATTGGTGCTGATGCCCATTTAAAGCGGCCTATTATTTGGAATGGGGCAATTATTGGGGATGAAGCCCAATTATCGGCTTGTGTCATTTCCCGTGGAACTCGGGTAGATAGACGCGCTCATGTTTTAGAAGCTGCTGTAGTTGGTTCTTTATCCACCGTGGGAGAGGAGGCGCAAATTAGTCCTGGGGTGAGGGTGTGGCCGAGTAAAAAGATTGAGTCTGGGGCGGTTTTAAATATTAATCTGATTTGGGGGAATATCGCCCAAAGGAATTTATTTGGACAGAGGGGAGTACAGGGTTTAGCCAATATTGATATTACGCCAGAGTTTGCGGTGAAGTTGGGTGCTGCTTATGGTTCAACTTTGAAACCTGGTTCAATGGTGACAGTTTCCCGTGATCAACGCAATGTTTCCCGCATGGTGACACGCTCTTTAATTGCGGGTTTAATGTCTGTGGGTGTGGATGTGCAAAATCTCGATACCACAGCCATTCCCATCGCGCGGACGGTGATACCGACAATGCAAGTGACTGGGGGTATTCATGTACGGGTACATCCAGAACGGCGGGATTATATCTTAATTGAGTTTATGGATATGAAAGGAATTAATATTTCTAAAGCTCAAGAAAAGAAAATTGAGGGGGCCTATTTTAAGGAAGATATGCGCCGTTCCCAAAGTCATGAAATTGGAGATGTGGTATATTCTAGCCAATTAATGGATTGCTATGGCAAGGCTTTTGAGAAGTTATTGAATGTGGATACTCTGCGTCATAGTCGGGCAAAGGTGGTAATTGACTATGTTTACGCTGTGTCTGGGGCGGTTTTACCGCAAATGTTAGATAAATTTGGTGCTGATGCGGTGGTGCTAAATGCAAGTTTGAATAAAACGGCGATTTCTAACGCTGATAGGGAATTACTGTTAACTCAATTAGGCCATGTTGTGGAGGCGGTAAATGCTAATTTTGGTGTGCAGGTATCAGCCAATGGGGAACAGTTAATCTTAGTTGATGAATCGGGTTTTCCCATTCGGGGGGAAATGCTGACGGCTTTGATGGTGGATATGATGTTAACTGCAAATCCTAGAAGTTCGGTAGTTGTTCCAGTTCATGCTTCTAGTGCGGTGGAATTAGTCGCTCATCGTCATGATGGTAATGTAATTCGCACGAAAGCAAATCCGACGGCTTTAATGGAAGCTTGTCAAAAAAATCCCAATGTGGTTTTAGGCGGTAGTGGAGAAACTGGATTTATTTTTCCGCAGTTGCATCCAGGATTTGATTCCATGTTCTGTATTGCCAAGTTAATTGAAATGTTAACAATTCAAGAGCGATCGCTTGCAACTGTCCGTTCTGAGTTACCCCGTGTCATTCACAGAACTTACACAGTGCGCTGTCCTTGGACTGCTAAGGGGGCGTTAATGCGTTATTTGGTGGAAACTCACCCCGCGCAAAATTTGGAATTAATTGATGGTGTGAAAATTCGTCAACCCTATGATGACAATTGGGTGTTATTGTTACCTGATGCCAGTGAGCCGTTAGTTCATCTTTATGTTAACAGTAGCGATCGGGATTGGGTAGATGAAACTCTCAGAGACTACCGCGCTCGTGTGCAGTATTTTGTGGAACGGGAACAGGAGAACTATAGATTGGATATCTAATTTTTGGTAATTTACCACCTTTATCTTGTTTGTTTTTCAGCCATGTTAAGAAAGATGTGGGTAATGGATAGGTTAATTGACGCGCCATTCATCCCACGCTGCCCTTTGAGTCAGGCGTGGGGCTTGGAGTCGGTTAAGCTAAAGCTGTCAAGCTTCTGTTCAGACTAGGTGCTGCTTTAGATGGGAATGAAAAATGTTAGAGTGAAAAGTGCATCTAGTAGCATTAAAATCTTGACTAAATCACCTGTGCGGAAAATCGTTATTGCTGGTAACTGGAAAATGTTTAAAACCCAGGCAGAATCCGCAGAATTTTTAAGCGGATTTTTGCCTCACTTGGAGGAAACACCCTCACAAAGAGAGGTGATATTATGTCCTCCCTTCACCGATTTAAGCCTGATTTCCAAATCTTTACATGGTAGTCGTGTAAATTTGGGCGCTCAAAACGTCCACTGGGAAGAAAACGGCGCGTATACGGGAGAAATTGCTGCTCCCATGCTTCTAGAAATCGGTGTGCGTTACGTAATTATTGGACACAGCGAAAGAAGACAATTCTTTGGGGAAACAGATGCAACTGTAAATCTCCGCCTCAAAGCAGCCCAAAAATATGGACTCGTACCTATTCTCTGTGTTGGGGAAACAAAACAACAACGGGATGCAGGGGAAACCGAATCAATAATTAGCACCCAATTAAAAAAAGATTTAGTAGATATTGATCAAGCTAACTTGATCATTGCCTATGAACCAATTTGGGCTATTGGTACTGGTGATACCTGTGAAAGCAAGGAAGCAAATCGGGTAATTGGTTTAATTCGCAGTCAATTAACTAATCCTCTAGTTCCGATCCAATATGGCGGTTCAGTCAAACCGAATAATATTGATGAAATCATGGAACAGCCAGAAATTGATGGTGCGCTTGTCGGTGGCGCTAGTCTAGAACCTGATAGTTTTGCCAGAATTGTCAATTATCAATAGTGGGGATAGGGGGATGGGGGTAAATCAATTCAAAATTCAAAATTCAAAAGTTTTATGTCTAGTAAGTTAACTATCCGCGATCGCTGTTTTGCTTGGGGACAGCGAACTTATATGATGGGGATTTTGAATGTCACCCCTGATAGTTTTAGTGATGGTGGTAAATTTAACACTACCTCGGCAGCTTTAACTCAGGCTCAAGCGATGGTGGCGGCTGGTGCTGATATCATTGATATTGGCGGACAGTCCACCCGTCCCGGCGCAGAGCAAATATCACTAGAAACGGAAATGGAGCGTGTACTCTCGGTTTTGGAGTTGTTACGTCCATTAATTGATGTTCCTATTTCCGTAGATACAACTAGGGCAGGAGTAGCTAAAGCAGCAATCCAAGCTGGGGCAGATATAGTTAATGATATTTCGGCTGGAACATTTGACCCGCAAATGTTGCCAACTGTGGCTAGTTTAGATGTACCGATCATCTTAATGCACATTCGTGGCAATCCTCAAACTATGCAACAATTGACAAATTATCAAGATTTAATGGGTGATATTTATAATTTTTTATCTGAGAAAATTACCGCCGCGAAGTTATTAGGAATTGACCATAATAAAATTATTATTGATCCTGGTATTGGGTTTGCTAAAAATCAGGAGCAGAATTTAGAAATTTTGCGCCAGTTGCGATCGCTCAAAAAACTGAATTCTCCCATTTTAGTTGGAGTATCTCGCAAGAGTTTTATCGGTAATATTCTCAACCAACCAGATCCTAAATTGCGAGTGTGGGGAACAGCCGCAGCCTGTTGTGCAGCCGTTTTTAATGGTGCAGATATCCTCCGAGTTCACGATGTTGAAGAAATGCAACAAGTTACTTTAGTAGCAGATGCTATTTATCGTAATTCTTAATCAGGGTGTACTGTCAACAGTTAACAGTTAACAGTTAACAGTCAACTAATTAGATCCATTCCCATTACTAGATTTCTGATTATGATTTTCTTCTACTGAATCAGAAATTAATTCTTGAAACATTTCCGTTGAATTAGCAGGATCTACAAACACAATTTTAGCATTATTACTTTCACCCAACTTTTGACTAGCATCTACATAATCTTGAGCCACTAAATAGCGTAAAATATCCTTACTTTCAGGATGTTTACGTAAGGCTTCAGCTATTATTTCTATAGATGTTTTTGTTCCTTCAGCCCGTTTAACTGCTGCTTGTCTTTCACCTTCCGCCGCTTCTATTACTGCTTTTTTCTTAATTTGTGCTGTTTGTTGTTCTTGCATTGACTTGCGTACAGCCTCCGGTGGGTTGATACTTTGAATATCTAACCGGATAATTTCTACTCCCCAATCCGACGCAATTGGATTTAATTCCCCTAATATATTCTTGTTCATTTCATCTCTGGACATATTAGTCTCCTCCAAGGTATTTTGGGCAATGTTTTCTCGGAGGGTAGTTGTAGCTAAATTGCTAAGTGCTGGTTGTAAATCATCAATTGCATAATAGCTTTTTTCAATGTCCTGGATGCGCCAATAAAGAATAGCATCAACTTCTAAATACACACCATCTCTAGTAATAACATTTTGCGGTTTAATATCTAATAACTGCTCTCTAGTTGTATCTTCCATCACAATTTGATCAAGGATGGGAACAATAAAACTTAGTCCGGGGTTGAGTTTACGATGATACCGCCCTAGTCTTTCCACTAAAGCCACATTACCCTGATTTACCAGCTTTGCCGATGCTAACCCATAACCAACGATAACTAAAAATATGATAAAAATTATTGGATCCATTATTCTCTCCTATTTCAACCTTGAGCAGAATTGATTGTTATCTTTATGAATTTACTAACTTTAATTTTAAATGGGTTGAATGTGTAAAAATTTATCCTAATTTAATGACTACAGTAGGGGCTAAGCATTCGGGGGATAACCTATGGCTAAAACCATTGATTTTCCGTCCGAATGCTTCGCCCTTTGCTTGACAAGAAAGCGGTCTAAAGACACATTGATTTTCCGTCCGAATGCTTCGCCCCTACTTGAGACATCATTCTACGTTAACCACCGGGCTGCGTCTTTAGCGTGGTAAGTTAAAATTAAATCTGCACCTGCACGCTTGAAGCCTGTTAAGGTTTCCATAACTACACGTTGTTCATCAATCCAGCCATTTAAAGCCGCAGCTTTGACCATGGCATACTCACCGGATACATTATAAGCCGCTACAGGTAAATTACTCGCTTCCTTTACCCGCCAGATTATATCCATATATGCTAAGGCTGGCTTAACCATAATCATGTCAGCACCTTCGGCTATATCTAACTCAATTTCTTTAATAGCTTCACGGGCGTTACCGGGATCCATTTGGTAGGTGCGGCGATCTCCAAACTGTGGTGTTGAGTCAGCAGCATCTCGGAATGGCCCATAATAAGCCGAAGCATATTTAGCAGCATAGGACATAATCGGCGTATCTGTGAATCCAGCTTCATCCAAGCCGGCGCGAATAGCTTGAACAAAACCATCCATCATCCCAGAAGGGGCGATAATATCTGCACCCGCTTTAGCTTGAGAAACGGCGGTTTTCTTTAATAATTCTAAAGTCGGGTCATTTAAAACCCGTCCTGTCAAATCACCAACTTGTAAATAGCCACAATGGCCATGACTTGTATATTCACACAAACAGGTATCTGCTACCACAATTAAATCAGGAACTGCATTTTTTACTGCGGTTGCTGCTTTTTGTACTATCCCACAATCATGCCAAGCACCGGTAGCATCTACGTCTTTATCTTCAGGAATTCCAAATAAAATAATTGCCGGAATTCCTAAGTCATAAACCTCTTTAGCTTCTTCAACAATTTTATCTACCGATAGCTGATAGACACCGGGCATAGATTTGACTTCCTTAGCAATACCTTCGCCGGGTACAGCAAATAATGGATAAATCAAATCGCTAGTATTTAAAACGGTTTCACGTACCATACGACGTAATTGGGTATGGCTACGCAAGCGGCGGGGACGATGTACTGGAAACATAAATTTTGTTCAGACAAAACAATAGGATGGACACAGAATCAGGACTTACGCAAAATAGAACGAAAGTAGGGGTAATTCATGAATTACCCCTACGAAATAATTCAGTTACATCTTGCGTAAGTCCTAAGAATAAAGCGTCACAAAACGATGTTTTTAGCTTGCTCTATTCAGACAAACTACAATCAGTGCTTAACTGTCTTTTGCCCTACTGTTGATGAAGCTGTGGGGCAATTTTATATTTTACAGCTTGAGATACACTAGCCGAGAATCAATTTGCAAAAAACAATCTTAAAAAATTAGATCAATTGATTTTAGTAAATTAGTGATTCAAAGATTGGTAATTAATTAAATTACCATATTTTTTACCAATTTTATCTTACAATAATCGAAAAATAAGCGGATAACGCCAAGGTTCACTAGAATTGCTAAAAACCCCAATTAGTGCCAAGATAGTTAGTCCCCAGTGGAGTAGATATCCTAGTCCTAGAATTGGCAACAAAACAAATAGTGGTAAAATCAACCAACCGGTAAAAAATAACAATCCTGCCAAGATCGATCCGTATAACCAAACGTTAAAGTGAAAGTTGATAGACTCTTTGGCGTTTTCCTTGACGACGGGATCATCGGTAACAAATAATATAGCTATAGGTAGGCCAATTGATACACCCGCAGTGCTGAAAAAAATTGCGCCATGACACAATGCGGATAGTAATTTTCGCTTGTCTATGTCGTACATTCTTTTCTCCTATTCAATTCTGGTTAATTATTATATCAAGAATGAGTGCATCATTTCCAGGCTAAAATATGCCCTCCATTCTTAAATATCTTTATGTGGTGAGTTAGTCAGGTTATAACCCACCATCAAGTTATCATTCCCAGATCCCCGACTTCTTTGATTAATTGTGTCTATAAATGATAAATTGATTACAGAAGTCGGGGATCTTTTGCCTCACCTGAATTTTGCCTCATCTGAATTATGAGGATTGATCTGAGTAGGAGATAATTTAACAACAGCAATAGGTATTGCAGTTGCTACAATCAAAACCGCAATAGCTAAAATCACAGCCACAGGTTTACCTCCAGATGTGACTAACACTGTCATAATGTTCTTGATTGTTTCTCCTACGACTTGTGTTAATTCAACGATTTCTGATTTAGTGAACTTATCAACTATCTTCTCCCCAGTTTCTAAAATTTTGCTGGTGTTGTCGGACTGGATGGGAAGATTATCCTTTTTAGTGGGTTGTTGAGACATGGGTTTACACTCCTGGGATATGTGTCTTTTTTCATGTCTCTATCATTGCCTGTCGTTATACGGAATAACTAGGATCTAGGTAAATATAGGATTATCGGGATAAATCTCAAAAATTTCTAGGTAAATCTAGGTAAATCTAGGATAATGTGGGTTTTGTTGTAAAATAATAACTACTCTCGCAACTCACACAGGTGCAAATGGAAGCAGAAAAAGCCTTAAAATCTATTCAACAAATATTGAAAACAAGAAGAAAACCATTTAATAGTATAGAATCACGAGTTTTTATCCAAATTTGGAAAGGCAAAACTTATGCTCAAATGTTAGGTATTATATATAAATCTAACGGTAACGTATATTCAGAAGCGTATTTTTTGGAAGTAGCTACCAAAAAGCTATTTCCAAAAATTAGAACACTTTTAAATAATGACGATATTGATAAATTTAATTTTAAAGAAGAAATAGAAATATTTTTGAGGAATAATGATGAAACAGAAATATTTTCAAGGGATGATAATGAAATTATAGATAGTCCTGAAGATCAGCCAAATCCCTTTGTTCCCACAACTGGAAGAATAGAGAACCTAAAAAAGTTTTTTGGTAGAGAACAAGAAATAAAGCAGATATTTGAACTTCTCAATAATGCTAGTAGTGTAGCGATTATTGGTGAACAAGCAATTGGTAAATCATCTTTATTATTTGCAGTTTACCAACAATCAATAAATCTTTTAAAATCTCCACGTCAAAACGTTTTTCTCGATATGAATAATATTCATAATCAAGAAGATTTTTATTTTGCTATTTGTGAAAAACTTGATATACCAGAGAACACAGGTTATAGATTTACTAGAAATTTAGAAAATAAAAGAGTATTATTAATTCTAGATAATGTTGGTAAATTGAATGGAGAAGGATTTACAAGAGATGTAAGAGATCATTTACGGGGTTTAGCTGAGGGTGAAAACGCTTGTTTAAAATTAGTTTTAGCCGCAAATGAATCTCTAAAAACATTATTTAATGATAGTTATCAAATATCCCCATTAGCCGATATTTGTCAACAAGTAGATATTCTTCCTTGGAAGGAAGAAACTATCCATGATTTTATTGCCAAACGGTTACAACCAACCACGATTGATTTTACAGAAACAGATATCCAAGAACTGATTCAAGCAAGCGGTGGACACCCGCAAAAATTAACCCAGCTTTGTTATGATTTGTATAAGGAATATTCTCAAAAAAACAATATTTAAAAATATATTATGAGTACAAAATCCTCCGTACCGCGTTTAGATTTAGCCCCTAAATTACGCCGTCCTCTCTCTTTATGGAATCCTTTAGATTATCTATTGTTGTTGTGTTGGGTGTTTTATTTTCCCCAGGCTTTGCGGTGGTATGTTGATACCTTTGGTGGGGGGTATTCTTATGAAATAGATTGGAATAATTCTGTTCAGCGTAATTTACTATTTCAGGGTGTGGTTTTAACAGTAATTACACCAATATTGACTTGTTTTTGTCTTCAAGAATTAGGCTTGCGTGTTGACTGGTTCGGTGTGGCGGTAGGTGTGGCGGTAGGTGTGGCGGTAGGTGTGGCGGTAAATGGGGTATTTAGT